>JARGPD010000006.1:0-5788 GCA_029212845.1 Planctomycetota bacterium | reverse complement strand
TCCTCGAACTCGTCGCCGTCCTCGGCGAACAGCGGGTCGATCTCGACGAAGCCGTCGCCGGGCTCGAGCCCCCCGCGGCCGAGCCAGCCGGTGAATAGGCTGGTCAGGTCCCGGCGGCAAGAGTCGGCCGAGTCACTGCCGTCCTTGTTCTTCACGGGGCTGAACTCGACCGCGCGGTCGACCTCGAGGGTCACGCTGGCCGGGCTCTTGCCGAGGGCGTCGAAGACGAAGGTCTCGAACTTGGCGCCCTCGACCTCGGTCGTGGAGCCGTCGCTCGCAAGGACGGCCATGCGCTTGCGGGCGATGTGCCAGGGCAGGTCGAGGTTGCCGCCCGTGGTCAGGCCTTCGACGAAGCCCACGTCGAGGGCGTGCACCGCGATGTTGCCGGCCCGGAAGAGCAGCTGTCCGTCGTCGCTACGGGCGACGCGCAGGTCTTCCGACAGGTCCGAGTACTCGATGCAGCCAAGGACCCCGTCGATCAGGCCGAGCACGCCGACCTTCTCGCCGGCGTCGCGCTTCGACACGACCTTGGAGGACATGCCCGCGCCGGCCTGGGTGTGCAAGCCGAGGAACAGGGCGTCGCCCGGTCGAGCGAGGGGGTTGTCGACCTGGAAGTAGCTGATCGTCTCGATCCCCCGGGCGCGCATGTCGGCCAGGGCGCCCGAGGTGGCCAGTGCAGCCAGGGAGCCGCCGTGGCCGTTGGGAGCCAGGAACAGGCGGCCCGGCCCCGTCATCAGGAGGCGCCCCTCGAGGTCCATCGCCGGCAACATCGCCTGGCTGAAGAAGAAGACGTTGTCGGCACCGAGTCCGAAGTGGTCGTGCTCGGCGAAGAAGGCCCGAGTCGGGCCGTCGTTGGCCGGGGAGGTCATCACGTACCAAGCCGGGGTGAAGCTGTGGCGGCGGCCCGCGGCCAGCACGCGCCGGGCGTGCCACTCGAACAGGCTGCGCCTGGTGACGGGGCCGATCTCGAAGCAGCCCTTGGGTCCGTCGAAGCCGAGCCGCGACCCCTGACCGCCAGCGACGATCATGAAGCCCACCTTGCCCGCCGCTAGGCACTCGGCCCCCCTGGCCGTCGCCTCGGAGGCGCGGGCCTCTAGGGCCCCATCGCGCTCGAGCGGGAACAGCTCCGGGGCGCTGAGTTCGGGCGACGAGCTCGCCGGGTCCCCGACCAAGAGCGCCGCTAGGCGCGCCATCAGGTCGTAGTCGACCGCCTCGAGCTCGCCCAGCAGGGCGCCCTGGGCGGCTTCGTCGAGACCGTCCCAGTGGGCGAAGACGTGGGTCTGGCCGTGCGCCTCGGCACGTTCCAGCTGGAGCGCGTGGCGCTCGTCGAGAGAGGGGCTCATCGGCAGTCGATCAGTACTTTGAGGACGCCCGGGCGCGCAGCCAAGGCGAAGGCCTGGTCCACCTCGCCGAGGGGCAGGGTGGCGTGGATCATGGAGTCTACCTGCACCGCACCCGAAGCGAGCGCGGCCAGGGCGGGTTCGAAGGGTCCGCAGCGCGAGCCCAGGAGAGTCAGCTCGTCGACGACGACCGGGGCGAGGTCGAGGCTCGCTCGCGAAGCACTCGTGGTCTTCAGCACGACCGTGCCCCGGGGGCGCACCCAGGCGAAGAGTCGCTGGAGCACCTCGGGCCGCCCCGTGGCTTCGACCGCCAGATCGTAGCGCTCGGCGAGCGTCGGGGTCGCCGCCGCATCCAGCAGGCCGCAGCGCTCGCCGACTTCGGCGGGCGTCCGCTCAGGATGGTGCCCGGCCAGGTCGACCGAGCAGCCAGCCTCCCGAAGGACCTGGGCGATCAGCAGTCCGAGGCGCCCATCCCCGGCCACCAGGGCGCGGCGACCGCGCACCTCCCCGAGCTGCTCCAGCACCTCGAAGGCGGCCGCTAGGGGCTCGGCGAAGGTCGCCTGTTCGGGGCTGACGCCTGCCGGCACGGCGCGCAGGTTGGCGCTTGGCAGCAGCAGCTCCGAGGCCATCGCGCCCTGGCGGCCCAGGATCCCGAGCACCGAGCGCGAGCCGCAGTGGCGCCCATCCAGGGCCCCGCCGCTCAGCGGACGCTCTTCACCCAGGCAGATCGGGCAGACGCCGCAGGCCGCATTGATCTCACCGGTGACGAGCGCCCCCGCGTCGGGTCCATCCGCGAGCCGGCCGACGAACTCATGCCCAGGCACACCGGCGAAGCCCATGTAGCCATCGAGCAGGGCGAGGTCGGTGGCGCAGACCCCAGCGAACAGCACCTTCACGCGGCGCTCCCCCTGCGTCGATACGAGCGCAGGCAGGTCGGTACGGAACCGAACCTGCCCGCCTTCGAGCCAGGCGCCATCCATGGGCTAGGAACCGAGGGTCACCAGCTGGAAAGGCCAGCGACCCTAGGTCCTCAGGAGGTGGCCTCGGCCGGGTCCTCGGAGAGGGCCTCCAGCAGGTTGCCGATGAGGTTCTCGAGGGCCTTCATGCGGCGCTCGGTCGCGACCTGACGCTCCACGATCTTCTCCACGACGGGGGGCAGGATGGCCTCCCGGGTGTAGTTGTTGATCATGTTGATGATCTCGGCGCGGTTGGCGTCTGGCAGCTTGTGGAAGTGGTAGTTGAACTTCTGATTCAGCACATCCTCAGCGATGTGCGAGCACTTCGCAGCGAACTCGGCGGCGTTGTCGTGCTCCTCGTGGAACAGGTCAACCTTGTAGTCGTGGAGCAGCTTCTTGAACTTCCGATGCACGTGCAGGACCTGGAAAGCCGGCGATGCCGGGGTGTCGTTGGATGGTGATTGGGGCCTAGGCCGATTCTAACGCAGGTTGATCCGGGTGGGAGGGGCTGCCCGCCCGGAAGCGACCCTAGTCGGGCGTCCCGATGCAGATCGAGACGTTGTGCCCGCCGAACCCGAGGGAGTTCGAGAGGGCATTGCGGACCTTCAGCTCGCGCGCAGCGCCTGGGATGTAGTCCAGGTCACAGTCGGGATCCGGGGTCTCGTAGTTGCGCGTCGGGTGGACGACACCCTGGTGCACCGAGAGGGCCGTCGCGACCATCTCGACCGCCGAGGAGGCCCCCAGCAGGTGACCGATCATCGACTTGGTGGACGAGACGCAGAGCTTGTCAGCGTGGTCCCCGAAGGTGCGCCGGATGGCGCGCGACTCGGTCATGTCGTTGAAGTGGGTGCTGGTGCCGTGGGCGTTGATGTAGTCGACCGTCTCGGGATCGACACCACCTTGGCGCATGGCCAGCTCGAAGGCTCGCGCAGGGCCGCTGCCGTCCTGCTTGGGCGCGGTGATGTGGAAGGCATCGTCGGTCGAGCCGTAGCCCTTGACCTCGGCATAGATCCGCGCGCCCCGGGCCTTGGCGGCCTCGTACTCCTCGAAGATGAGGATGCCAGCGCCCTCGCCCATGACGAAGCCGGTCCGGTCCGCGTCGAAGGGACGGCAGGCCTTCTCGGGCTCGTCGTTGCGCGTGGACAGGGCCTTGGCGGAGGAGAAGCCCCCCACCGAGAGCGGCGTGGTCGCCGACTCGGCACCGCCGGTGATGACCAGGTCGACCTCGCCCGAGCGGATCGCCATCAGGGCCATGCCCATGGCGTGGCCCGACGAGGCACAGGCGCTCGACGTCGTGAACGCCGTGCCCATCGCTCCGTGCTGGATCGCGACCTGGCCACTGACGGCGTTGGCCATGATCTTCGGGATGAAGTGCGGGCTCACGCGACGGGGTCCACGATCGAGCAGCACGTCGTACTGGGCCTCGATGCCGGGGATGCCCCCGATACCGGTCCCGATGATCGTGCCCACGCGCTCGCGCCAGGGCTCGTCACGGTCGGCCATGTCCTCGAGGCCTGCGTCGCGCACGGCCTCCTTGGCGGCCACGAGGGCCAGCATGGTGAACGGGTCGAGCTTCTTGAAGTCCGCGGACGCGAAGTGGTCCTCGGGATCCCAAGCAGCGGTTGCGGCGATCTGCGCAGCGAAGCCGCTGGCATCAAAGTGCGTGATGGGTCCGATCCCGTTCTCACCCTTCAGCATCCGGGCGAAGGAGGTCGGGGCGTCGGCTCCGAGGGCGTTGATCGTCCCCAGGCCGGTGATGACAACGCGGCGCATGGTCTTGGGGGGGCATACTTGCGCCTGCGTCGACCCTCTACATCCCGAAGTGGAAGGCGGAGTCGAGCGCAGGCACGTCCAGCCCGGGGGTTAGGACTTGTTGTTGACGTAGGTGACGGCGTCGCCGACGGTCTGGATGTTCTGAGCATCCTCGTCGGGGATCGTCAGACCGAACTCCTCTTCGAGCTCCATGACGAGCTCGACGGTGTCGAGGGAGTCCGCGCCGAGGTCGTTCACGAAGGAGGTCTCCATCGTCACGTTCTCAGGCTTCGCCTTCATGTTGTTGCAGACGAGCTTGATCACGCGCTGTTCGACAGTCTGGGTTTCGCTCATGGTTCTGGGTCCTTTCGGGGGGGTCTTAGGTTAGGACGGTTAGAGGCTGAGCCCGCCGTCGATGATGAGGGTCTGGCCGGTCACGTAGGTCCCGTCGGGGCCCACGAGGAATTCGACCGCAGCAGCGATCTCTTCAGCCTTCCCGATCCGTCCCAGCGGGATGGACTCGGTGAGCTTGGTTGCTGCCGCCTCGTCGATGGCAGCGGTCATGTCGGTCTCGATGAAGCCCGGAGCGATGGCGTTGCAGGTCACCTTGCGACCCGCGAGCTCCTTGGCGACCGAGCGGGTCAGGCCGAACACGCCAGCCTTGCTGGCGGCGTAGTTCACTTGTCCGGCGTTGCCGGTCACGCCCACGACGGACGAGATGTTGACGATGCGACCGGCACACTTCATCAGCGGACGCGTGGCGGCCTTGACAAAGTTCCAGGTGCCCTTGAGGTTGACCGTGACGACGGTATCGAAGTCCTCCTCGGTCATGCGCATCAGGATCTGGTCGCGGGTGATGCCGGCGTTGTTCACCAGGATGTCGAGGCCGCCGAGATCGGCCATGACCGCCTTGACGTTCTCGGCCACCGCATCGGTGTTGCCGACGTCGACGCCGTAGGCCATCGCGTTGACACCGTGGGCCTTGCAGGCCTCGACGGTGGCGCTTGCGTTCTCCGCGCTGGTCGCGATGCACGCGACGTCCGCGCCGGCCCGTGCGAGGCGCTCGGCGATGGCACGGCCGATCCCGCGCGATGCGCCGGTGACCAGGGCGACCTTGCCCTGGAGCTTGGGGTCAGGAGACATGATGGGGTGGAGTCAAGGGGGGGCAGGCGGGCGTGGCTGGACGGGTTCGTCCGGGAGCCCACTCCAAGGCCGAGATGATAGCGACGGCCCAGGGGCCTCGCAAACAAACCAGCGGGCCTCTAGGCCTCTTCGGCCAGAGCGGAGGGGTTCGCAGCCGACCGGACGGTGGCTTCGGGGTCGATCTTGCGCAGCAGGCCCGCCAGGACGGCCCCCGGCGCGGGCTCGAGGAAATCGGTGAAGCCCTGGGCGATCGCCCAGCGCATCGAGTCCTCCCAGCGCACCGAAGAGCAGACCTGCTCGGCGAGGTTGCGCCGGATCTGGGCAGGGTCGGTCTCGGGGAGGCCGGTCACATTGGTGACGAACGGGATCTTGGGGGCGTGGAACTCGACGTCCTCGAGGGCGGCGGCCAGTCGATCGGCAGCGGACCGCATGCACTCGGAGTGGAAGCCCCCGGCGACGACCAGCTTGCGGGCGCGGCGCACCCCATGGTCGCTCGCGGCCTCTGCCGCGGCGTCGAGGCCGGCGTGCTCACCGGACAGGACCACCTGGCCGGGCGCGTTCAGGTTGGCAACCGAGCAGATCCCGTGGGCGGAGCCG
>JARGPD010000164.1 GCA_029212845.1 Planctomycetota bacterium | reverse complement strand
TTTCAGGTGCCGTACCGGAGCGGAGGATGTCGTCATGGCGCCGGATGACTTCTTCGACGGGCTGCTAGGCCAACAGCTCGCGGCGCACGACGCCCGACACGTCGGTCAGGCGGAAGTCACGACCCTGGCTCGGGTAGGTCAGGCGCTCGTGGTCGACGCCGAGTTGGTGCAGCAAGGTCGCGTGCAGGTCGTGCAGGTCCACCGACGGACCGACGGGGAAGTAGCCCAGCTCGTCGGTCTCGCCGAAGGTCAGGCCGGGCCGGAAGCCGCCGCCCGCGAACCACATGGTGAAGGCGTGCGGGTGGTGGTCGCGACCGAGGTAGGTCGAGCCGTTGCGGCGCTCGTTCATCGGCGTGCGCCCGAACTCGCCACCCCAGACCACGATCGTGTCCTCGAGCAGGCCGCGGCGCGCCAGGTCGGTCACGAGGCCGGCCGCCGCCCGGTCGGTCGCGCGGCAGCGTGCGGGCAGGGACTCGATGATGTCGTCGCTGGGCGCGGTGCCGTGGCTGTCCCAGCCCCAGTCGTACAGCTGCACGAAGCGCGCGCCGCGCTCGACGAGCCGCCGCGCGAGCAGGCAGTTGCCCGCGAAGGAGGCCTCGCCCGGCTTGGCGCCGTAGAGCGCCAGGGTCTCGGGGCTCTCGGCGGCCAGATCGAGCAGGCCGGGCATGCTGGCCTGCATGCGATGGGCCAGCTCGCGCTGGGCGATGCGCGTCTCGGTCTCGGGGTCGCCGTGGTCGCGTAGGCGGTCGAGCCTGCCCAGGGCCTCGAGGCTGCGGCGGCGCGCGGCCGGATCGATGCCCGCGGGGTCCGAGAGGAACAGCACCGGGTCGCCGGCCGAACGAAAGCGCACACCCTGGTGCACGCCCGGCAGGAAGCCCGCGCTCCAGCAGGCGTTGCCGCCGCTCGGCGCATAGGCACCCGAGAGCAGCACCACGAAGCCGGGCAGGTCATAGGCCCCGCTGCCGAGGCCAAAGTTCAACCACGACCCCAGGCTCGGCCGGCCGATGCGCTCGAAGCCCGTGCTCATGAACAGCTGGGCCGGCGCGTGGTTGAACTGCGTCGTCTTCATCGTGCGCACGATGCACAGCTGGTCAGCGATCTTCGCGGTGTGCGGCAGCAGCTCGCTGACCTCGGCGCCGGACTCGCCGTGGCGCTCGAACGCATACGGCGAGCCGAGCAGCTTCGGCGTGCCCTTGATGAAGGCGAAGCGCTCGCCCTTGGTGTAGCTGTCGGGCACGGGCTGGCCGTCGAGCTCGACGAGCTTCGGCTTGGGGTCGAACAGGTCGAGCTGGCTCGGGCCGCCGGCCATGTGCAGCCAGATCACGCGCTTGGCGCGCGGCGGGAAGTGCGGCAGGTCGGCCAGGCCCTGGGGGCCGGCCGCGAGGCCAGCGCGCGCGAGGGCGGGAGCTGCGAGCAGCGACCCGAGGCCGGCGGCGGTCCCGCGCAAGAGCGCGCGGCGGTCGAAGGGGGTGTTCTTCATTCGCGGTTGAGGACCTCGTCCAGGTTCAGGAGCACGCTGGCGACCAGGGTCCAGGCGGCGGTCTCGACCTCGCCGTGGCGCTGGACCGCGCTGGTCTCGAGCACGTCGCTAGCTACGAGCGCAGCGGCGCGCTCGGGGTCCGCTACGAAGCGCGCGCGCTCGTCGGTCAGCAGGTCGAGCAGCACGCCACGCTCTTCGGCGGACGGCCAGCGCGAGGTGCAGCGGCGGAAGGCCAGGTCGATGCGCGCGGCGTCGTCGCCCGCGGGCAGCTCGCCCAGGACCAGGCGCGCGAGGCCGCCGGCGGCCTCGACGAAGGCCGGGTCGTTCCACAGCGCCAAGGCCTGCAGCGGCGTGTTCGTGCGCGCTCGGCTCGTGCAGACGAGCTCGCGACTGGGCGCGTCGAACAGGGCCAGGGTCGGGTAGGGCGCGGTGCGCCGGCGGAAGGTGTACAGGCCGCGGCGCCAGCGGTCGCCGTCGGTGGCGGTGTCCCAGCGCTCGCCGCTGTAGGTCATCGCCCAGGTGCCGTCGGGCTGGGGCGGGAAGACGCTGGGCCCGCCGACGGTGCGGTCGAGCAGGCCTGCCGCGGCCAGGGTCACGTCGCGCAGGGCCTCGCCGGTCAGGCGGTAGCGCGCGCCGCGGGCGAGCAGCCTGTTCTGTGGATCGCGCTCGAGCAGCTCGGGCGTCAAGACCGAGGCCTGCCGCCAGGTCGCGCTGCAAAGGATCGTGCGCAGCAGCTGCTCGGTGTCCCAGCCGGACTCGACCAGCTCGACCGCGAGCCAGTCAAGCAGCTCGGGGTGCGAGGGCGGCTCGCCCTGGGAGCCGAGGTCGTCGACCGTCGCCACGAGGCCGATGCCGAAGAGCCGCTGCCACATGCGGTTGACCACCACGCGCGTGGTGACCGGGTTGCGCGGGTCGGCGAGCCAGGCGGCCAGCTCGAGCCGGTCGGTCGGCATCTCGTCGGCGGGCGGGCCGAAGGCCGCGGGCAGGCCGGGCCCGACGGCGTCGAGGGGCGCGAGGAAGTTGCCGCCGGCCAGCACGTGGGTCGCGCGCGGCTCCATGGCGGGCTGCAGGATCGGCGCGGTCGGGATCGCGGCGCGCAGCGCGGCCAGGTCGGCGTTGAGCGTCGCGAGCTCGGTCGCGGCGGCGGCCCCGGCCTCGGTGTGCTGGCTGCGGAAGAGTCGGCGCAGGCGCGCGCTGTCCGCGTCCGAGCGCTCGGGCGCGGCGAGCAGCGCGAGGTCGCCGGGCGCCAGGCCGTCCGGCAGCACGGGCCCGGCCTCGAACACGAAGCCGCCGGGACCGCCGCCGTTGACGACCTTCACCAGCAGCAGGCTGCGGCCCGTGGGCAGGCGCACGTCGACCACGTCCTCGCCGGGCGTGGCCGCGCGCTGGGCCGGGTTGGTGTGCACGGCGATGCCGTTGAGCCAGACCTTGATGCCGTCGTCGCTGCCCAGCGACAGGCGCAGGTCCTGGGGGCGCTCGCTGTGCACCTCGCGGCAGAAGAGGAAGGCCGAGCGATCGCCGCTGAGCGGCAGCACCTCGCCGTCGACCAGCTCGGGGATCAGCTCCCAGGCGGGCGCGAAGCCGCGGAAGGGGTCGGCGCCGGCGAGCACTTGAGCCTCGGCGGGCGTGGCGCCCTCGAAGGCGGCCTGGAAGCTGTCGGCCTGGTGGGGCTCGGTCGCCTGCCAGGGGCCGAGCTCGGGAGCCGGCGCCGCGGGCAGGGCCAGCAGCTCGGCCTCCCACTTGGCCTGGGCCACGTCGAGCTCCAAGTCGGGCCGGGTCAGGCGCGCCTCGCGGTCGGCGACGAGGTCCTCGAGCTCGATCAGGTCCAAGCTCTGCTGCGCCGTCGGCGCGGGGATCGTCGGGGCGAGGGCGTTGCCGTCGTCGGCCGTGTCGTTGAACAGGGCGAAGGTCGCGTAGTACTCGTCGTGGGTGATCGGATCGAACTTGTGGGTGTGGCAGCGTGCGCAGCCCATGGTCGCGCCGAGCCACACCGCCGCGGTCGTGTCGACGCGGTCCATCACGGCGGCGACGCGGAACTCCTCGGGGTCGGTGCCGCCCTCGGCGTTGACCATCGTGTTGCGGTGGAAGCCGGTGGCGATCAGGTCGTCCGTGGACGGCTGGTCGAGCAGGTCCCCGGCCAGCTGCAGGCGCGTGAACTCGTCGAAGGCCAGGTCGCGCGCGAAGGCGTCGATGACCCAGTCGCGGTAGCGCCACATGGTGCGGGCGGAGTCCTTCTCGTAGCCGTTGGTGTCGGCGTAGCGCGCGAGGTCGAGCCAGGCCGCGGCCTGGTGCTCGGCGTGGGCCGGCGAGGCGAGCAGCCCTTCGATCAGGGTGGTCCAGGCCGCGTCCGGGTCGCGCTCCGAGGCCGCCAGGAAGGCGTCGAGGGTGGCCAGGTCCGGGGGCAGGCCGGTCAGGTCCAGGGCCGCCCGGCGCGCGAGGGTGGTCGGGTCCGCGGGCGGGCTCGGGGTCAAGCCCTCGGCCTCGAGCCGCGCGAGCACGAAGCGGTCCAGGTCGTTCCGCGGCCAGGCGGGGTCCTCGACGACGGGCGGCTCGGGACGCGTCGGGGGCACGTAGGACCAGTGCTCGCTCCAGGTCGCGCCGCTTGCGATCCAGGCCTCGAGCAGCTCGAGCTCGTGGGGCTCGAGGCGCGGCTCGCCCTCCGGCGGCATCGGGTCCTCGGGGTCGGTCAGGCGCAGCCACAGCTCGGAGTCGGCCGGGTCGCCGGGCACGACCACGCGGTAGCCGCCGCGGTCACCGAACAGGTCCGCGGCCTGGTCGAGCCGCAGCTCGGCCTCGCGCGTGCCCGCGTCGGGGCCGTGGCAGACGCCGCAGCGCTTGGCCAGGAGCGGGCGGACCTCGGCGGCGAGGTCCCGGGGCTGCTCGGGTGGCGTGGCGCCGCCACCGAGCAGGGGGGTGGCGAAGAGCAGCAGCGACGGACTCAGCATGCCCCGATCATAGGCGCACAGGCCGCGACGTGGAGGTGCGGCGTGGCCCCCACGTCGCGGCTTCGGTCAAGACTCTTGCTCGAGCAGCTCGACCGCGCGGTAGCCCCCGCGGGCCTTGAACCAGAGCAGGATCAGGAGGAAGGCCAGCGCCATGCTCGCGGGCATGCCGGCGGCCACCTTGAGGGTCGAGCGAGCGGTCTCGCCGAGCTGCGCCTCGAGGGCGACCTTCTCTTCGGCGCTGAGCGCAGGGTCGGCCACGGCGTCGGTGATCACGACCGAGTCGTGCTCGACGAAGAAGAACTTCTTGGGCGCGACGTAGGCCTCGGCCTCGAAGCCCGGCGCCTCGGCGGCGAAGGCCGTGACCGTCTCGGCGTCGTAGCTGTCCTTGACCGCGCCGAGGAAGGGCGCGCCGAAGATGCCGATCGTCAGGAGGCCCATGGCCGAGACGGTGTTGAGCGTCATCGCGCCGCCGCGGGGGAAGCGCTCGGCCACGAAGCCCAGCATCGTCGGCCAGTAGAAGGTCTGGCCCACGGCGTACAGGGTGAAGGCCAGGAAGACGATGTTGCCGGCGGCTCCGGCCAGCACGTACAGGCCGAGCATCGAGAAGACCGAGCTGACGAGCAGCAGCGCCGGGGGGCTGATGTACTTGAGCGGGATGCCGGCGAAGAAGCGCAGGACCATCATGATCCCGGCCGAGGCGACGATCGCCCAGCTCGCGCCCTTGGCGCCCAGGACGGGCTCCATCAGGCTGCGGATCCACGCGTCGGTGCCGAGCTCGGTCGCCGCGAGCGGGATCATGATCAGGCAGAGGAAGAAGAACAGCCACTTGCCCAGCGCCCCGACCGAAGCGCCGAAGGCCAAGCCTCCCACCACCCCGACGATGCCGCTGAAGGTCAAGAGGTTCTCGCCGATCCAGCCCCCGGACGCGCCGGACAGGCCGAGGATCTGGTTGGTCAGCTCGTAGGTCACGAAGGTGATCGCGAGGAAGGCGCCGAGGGCCCCGAACTCGCGCAGCATCTCGCGGTTGGACACGTTGGCGGCCACGCGCTCGTCGACCGGGTACTTGTGGATCGTCCAGAAGACCGCGCCGTAGAGCAGGATCGGCGGGATCATGATCCAGAAGGAGTTCTGCCAGGCGCCGAGGCTCTCGCCGATCAGGATGTAGGTGATGCCGCCGGCCACGATGCCGGCTGGCCACGACGCGTGCAGGATGTTCAGCATCTTGCTCTTGGTCGTGGTGTACATCGCCGCGCACAGCGGGTTGATGCAGGCCTCGATGATGCCGTGGCCCAGGCCCCCGAGGAAGCAGCCCCACTTGAGCAGCGAGACGTCCTTGGCCAGCACGGTCAGCACCACCGAAGCCAGCTGCAGGCCGCAGGCCAGGAACATCGAGGTGCGGTAGCCGACCCGGTCGATGACCAGGCTGAACAGGATCATCGTGACCGCGATCGGCCACAGGCTGAGCCCGAAGATGGCACCCTGCTCGGCGGCGGAGATGCCGTACTCGCGCCCCCACTCGCCACCCCCCATCACCATCACGCGCAGCACGAAGCCGACACCAGCGGCGGCGAGCGAGACGAAGCTCGCCCAGAAGAGCAGGGACTTTTGACGCTCGGACAGGTCCATTCGAACACTCCGGGAATGGCACGGGGGGGGAGGGAGGCTAGGAGGCTAGCCGCCCAGGGCCCCGGGGCGCAAGCGCGCTATGGCCCTGGGAGCCAGGACGCGCACGGGGTTCGCCCGGGGTGCTGCCGGACAGCAGCGCTCAGCGCACCCGACGCAGCCAGATGCTGCCGCCCGGATCGTCGAGGCAGAGCGGCATCTCGGCCCGGAACCAGTCCTCGGCCTGGAGCTCGGCCTGGGTCAGGAACAGCTCGACCTGGAAGCTGTCGTTGAACATGAGGAAGGCCCGCAGCAGGTAGGCCTCGTTCCATGCCACGCCGGCGTCGACCCACACCTCGGGGTACTCGAAGGGGAAGTGGATGTCGTGGAAGTGGACCCACACACCAACGGCCAGCCGCGGCAGGACCTCGAAGAGCAGGTGGTTCACGTCGCTGCCGACCTTGCTCACGTGGGTCGAGTCGATGAACAGCACGTCGCCGTCCTCGAGCTGCTCGAAGACCTCGAGCGGCACGTCCTGCACGAAGGCCTCATGGATCGTCACGCGCTCGCGATCCGCCGCGGTCAGGAGCCGCCCGAGCCGCTCGGGGAAGGGCTCGACGAAGGTCAGCTGCATCGCCCCGTCCAAGTCGTGCTCGTTCACGTCCAGCATCAACGCCGACGAGTGCCCCGACCCGACCTCGACTAGGCGCTTCGGCCGCAGGTGCCGCAGCAGCCCGAACAAGCAGGCCGCGTCCGCATGCCGGAACTGGTCGTTGTCGAACCCGTACCGCAGCCCCCGCCCAGGCTCGTCGGCGAACGGCAGCTCGCCATAGTGCCCATGGATGATCCGCACCCAGCGCTCCTGCCGGTGCCCATCCAGGTCGACCCCGAGCACCTCGCGAGCGCGGTCGAAGATCACGTCCCGGCGCGCGGCGACCTCGGCCAGGTCCGGGATCGGCGAATAGAAGTGCCCAGCCGGCACGTGGTGTGGTTGCTCGCCCATGCACCCAACCTACTCCACCGCGCCGCATGGTGGGCAGCCCGGGCTCGACCTACTCCGTGAGGAGGGCGCTGATCTCGGCGCCGATGCGCATGTCGGAGACCACGCCGAAGTGGTGCTCGCGGAGCTTGCCGCCGCGGTCGAAGAGCAGCAGGCTGGGCGTCCCGCGCAGCTCGAACCGCGCCATCGTCTCCGGCAGGCGATCCGCCGTCGGCCGATCGACGCCGACGGGGAAGCCGACCCGGTACTCGTGAAGGAAGGCCTCGAGGGCGACCGGGCGCATCGCCTCGTGGTGCTCGAACACCGTGTGCATGCCGAGGACCGCCACCTCGGAAGCGGGGAACTCCGCGCGGATGCGCTGGGCTTGGGGGAGGCCGTGGGAGACGCACCCGGGGCAGAGCATCTGGAAGCACTCGAGCGCGACCACGCGGCCGCGGAGGTCCGAGAGCTGCAGGTCACCGGTGTGGTTGAACCACTGCTCCACGGACCACTCGAGCGCGGGCGAGTCCGCCCCGCCGGCCGGGCCACGCTGCTGCGCGCCCATCAGTAGTCCTCCGGCGCGACGTAGGGCTGGCTCCAGAGGATCGTCGTCAGCAGCACGGCCTTGCGCCAGGCCTCGTACATCCCCGAGACCTCCTCGGGGGACCGCCCGCCTCGCTCCAGGAACGGCTTCATCGTGGTCGTGATCGGGTAGTGCAGGGCCACCAGATGGCGCAGCGGGATGTGGTCGGCCGCGTCGGCACCATCGGTCGTGTTCTTCTTGAGGCGGTGGTGGCGCAGGCCGACCTCGAGCTGGTAGTTCAGCCAGTCGCGGTCGAAGTTCGCGTCGGCGGTGGCCAGCACCCAGTCCCCGAAGCGCACGCGAACCTTCGCCAGGTAGTCGCCGTCGGGCACCTTGGTGGTCGGGTGGGAGAAGTAGGCCAGGAGGTGCGGGTTGGCGCCCACGAAGCCGTACCAGACGTCGAGCAGCTCCTGCACGTTGGGCTCCAGGACGGCGCGGGACATGCGCAGGTAGCGCTCGTCCTCTTCCGTGAAGAGCAGCGACTTCTTGAGGTCCGCGAACTCGTCGTCGGACATGGCCTGGAGCTGCTCGGGTGCCGCGGGCGCGGCGCAGCCGGTGAACGCGAAGGAGGCCGCCAGGGTGGCCAGCGCGAAGAGCGGGAGCATGAGCTTGGACATCAGCGTTCTTCCCTGTCGGGAGCTTGGGTTGGGGTGAGTTGGGCGCCAGAGAACAGCGCCTCCATGAGCTTGGGTCGCACGGCGGGATCGGCGGGCTCCATCTCGGCGCAGTCGATGCGCAGGTCGACGTCCGCGATCGGCTCGTCGATGAAGTCGCAGTGGTGCAGCTTCTCCGTGCCCGGGTACTGGTTGGGACGGAAGAAGCGGCACTCCGCGCACATGCGCGACGTGGGGATCTGCCCCTGTGCCTGCAGGTTCCGGATGACACCGATGAGCCCGCGGAGGAAGCCGCCCTGCTCGGTGTCCGGGAGGCTGTCGATCGCCTGGACCAGGACCTCGGGCCACTGGGTGGAGCGCTTGGCCTCGGCCCGTCCGCCCCTGGTGAGCTTCAGGTGGACGACCCGGCCGTCGTTGGGGTCGGGCCGCTTCTCGAGCAGGCCCTTCTTCTCGAGGGCGGAGATCGCAACGCTCGCGCTGCCCTTCGTGACGGAGAGGTGCTCCGCGACGAGGGACACGGTGACCCCGGTCCCCAGGGTCGCGACCAGGGCCAGCACCTGGGACTGGGTCGGCGTGAGGCCCCGCTTGCCCGAGCTCTGCCAGGCCTGGTGCCGCAGCACCAAGCTCAGCTTGACCAGCCCGACGGTGACCTGCTGCCCGGGCGCGCTCGCTGCGATGTCCTTGTCCATGGTCGATAGTTTGAACTTCAAACCAAACACGGTCAAGCCCGACCGGCAGAAAAACCTCTCGGCCAGGGCGGGCCCTTGGGTGCGTCCCCCTAGCAGCGAGGGAGCGCAGAGCAGCTCGCGCCCCAGGCGGCCCCAGGGCGCGCCGGCCGCCCGGGCCCCGTCGAAGCGCCAGCAGCGGGGGCGGGGGGGGGGGGGGGGGGGGGGGGGGGGGGGGGGGGGGGGGGGGGGG
>JARGPD010000005.1:31851-63900 GCA_029212845.1 Planctomycetota bacterium | reverse complement strand
CCTTCTCGACGTTCAGGATCTTACCCTTGAGCGGCAGGATGGCTTGGTAGCGACGGTCGCGGCCCTCCTTCGCGGAACCACCGGCCGAGTCACCCTCGACCAGGTAGATCTCGGTGTCTTCCTTGCTCTTGCTCTGGCAGTCGGCCAGCTTGCCGGGCATGTTGCCGCTAGCGAGCACCGTCTTGCGCCGGACGAGGTCGCGCGCCTTGCGCGCCGCGTCGCGGGCCTCCATCGCACGCATCGCGCGCTGAGCCAGGTTCTTCGCCGGGCCGGGGTGCTCCTCGAGGTAGGTGTTGAAGCAGTCGCCGATGAAGGACTCGACGATGCCGGCGACCTCGCGGTTGCCGAGCTTGTCCTTGGTCTGGCCCTCGAACTGGGGATCGGGCACGTAGACCGACAGCACCGCGCAGATGCCCTCGCGGAAGTCATCGCCCGAGGGCAGCTTGTCCGACTTGGAGAGCTTCTCGGACTTGATGTAGTTGTTGAACGTGCGAGTCAGACCAGCCTTCAGACCCGACAGGTGGGTGCCGCCACCGTGGGTGTTGATGTTGTTGACGAAGGTGAAGATCTGCTCGGAGTACGCATCGGTGTACTGGAAGCTCAGCTCGACGCGGTACTCAGCACCGGGCAGCTCCTCGCTGCTCATCGAGCGCATCCAGTGCACGGTCTCGGGCAGCACGCGCTCCTTGTTCTTGCACAGGTGGTCGACGAAGGTCAGCAGGCCGTCCGGGTACACGAACTCGTCGCGCTTGCCCGTGCGTTCGTCCTCGAGGAACAGCGCCACGCCCTGGGAGCCCATCAGGTAGGCCGTCTCGCGCAGGCGCTTGGCCACGATCTCGTGGTCGACCTCGAGCGTGGTGAAGATCTGGCCGTCGGGCTTGAAGGTGATCTCGGTCCCGTGGCGATCGGTGTCGCCGATGACCTCGAGCTCGCGGGCCTTGGCGCCGCGCTCGAAGCGCATGTTGTGGATCTTGCCGTCCTGGTGGACGGTCACCTCGAGCCACTCCGAGAGGGCGTTCACGCAGGACACGCCGACGCCGTGCAGGCCACCGGAGACCTTGTACGCGTCGTTGTCGAACTTGCCGCCGGCGTGCAGCTTGGTCAGCACCAGCTCGACCGCCGGCACGCCTTCCTCGGCGTGGATCTTGACCGGGATGCCGTGACCGTCGTCGATGACCGTGATCGAACCATCGAGGTTCAGCTTCACGTCGCAGCGCGTCGCGCGACCGGCGAGGGCCTCGTCGATCGAGTTGTCGACGACCTCCCAGATCAGGTGGTGCAGTCCGCGGATGTCGGTGTCGCCGATGTACATCGCGGGACGCACACGGACGGCCTCGAGGCCCTCGAGGACGGTGATCGAGTCGGCGCCGTAGCTGGCGGGTTTTGGCTTGTCTTCGGACATGGTTGAATCAGCGCCTTAGTTTGAAGACGACCCGCTGCACCTTGGTGGTGCTGAGCAGGGCGTTGGTCTTCTCGTGGAGCAGGCTTCCGGTGAAGTTGAGCAGCTCGTGATAGTGAGCAGAGGATTCGACGAGGATCAAGAGCTCACCGCCGGTGAAGCGCGCCGGGACCGCGCGCTTCGCGAGGGGCCCAGCCGCTCGGTTCCAGGCGTCGAAGACCTCGTTCCGAGGATCCCTCCGCCGCACCCCGTGGGTCTTCATGACCTCTTGCAGGGCGTCGGCGATGGAGAGCATCCGGCCGCGCTTGGGATCCTTCAATCAGGTATCGATCGTGATCGGCATCACGACATAGGTGTAGTCCTGGCCCAGCTGGAACTTGCCCGGGCTGGTCCGGTCGTTGAACTCGAGGTGCACGCGATCGCTCTCGCACTGCTTGAGCCCGTCGATCAGGAAGTCGGGGTTGAACGCGATGTCCACCTCGCTGCCTTGGTAGCTGGCGTCCATCTGGCCCGTCGCACGACCGCGGCCGGTGGCACGCGCGAGCAGCTCGATGTGGTCCTCGGTGAAGACCAGGCGCACGGCGCGGGCGTCGGCGGAGGTCACCGTGCTGGCCAGGCGCAGCTTGTTGACGAGCAGGCTCGCGTCGGCCTCGACCTTGCACGCACCCTCGGCCGGCACGACCTGGGAGTACTTCGGGAACTCGCCGTCGATCAGGCGGGCGTAGATCTCGGCGTTGTCGGTCTTCAAGCAGAACTGCGTCTCCTCGAAGCTGATCCGCACGCGCGCCATCGGATCGCTGAGGATGCGGCTGAACATCTGCAGACCCTTGGTCGGCACGATCGCGCGGTGAGCCGCGTCCTCGGGACAGTCGATGACCGTCGAGGTGACCGCCAGGCGACGCCCGTCGGTGGCGACCATGCGCAGGCGGCCTTCCTCGATCTCGATCAGGATGCCGTGCATCGCGTAGCGACCGGGCTCGCGTGCTGCGGCGAAGCTGGTGCGGTGGATCTGCTTGTTGAACGTCTCGGCCAGGAGCGGGTAGGAGTGGGTCTCCTGGAAGCGCGCCACCACCGGGAACTCGTCCGACTCGATGGTCACGAGCTCGACCCGGTCGCCCCCGCTGGAGATCACGCAGTTGTCTCCACCCGAATCGATGCTGACCGTCTCCTCGGAGAGATCGCGAACGAACTCGTTGGCAACGCGAGCAGGGATCAACACCGTGCCCGTGTCGGCGACCTTGACGTCGTCGAGGCGGTAGCGGATGGCGATCTCGAGATCGGTGCCGACCAGCTCGAGAGCGTTCTCGGTCGCGACGAGGCAGACGTTCTCGATCGCTGGCCGGGTGCTCTTGGTGGGGATCACGCCATTGACGATGGCCAATCCCTCACGCAGCTGTTCGCGGTTGCAGAGGACCTTCATGGAGGCTTGGAGCTAGGTAGTGGAGAGAACCCTAAATTAAGAATTAGTCTTAACAGTAGGGGCCCTTGCTGGGCGGGGAGCGTTCGCCGCAGCGACGATGTAAGTTGTTTTAGGTCAGCGACTTGCGCCGATCTTGTAGGTGTGGATCCAGGTGTGGATCGTGTGGAGTCACGGTGGATCGCCGGCGATTGATCCACACTTGTCCAAGGTGGGTCAGGATGGGTCGGGTCGCGGCGCTCGCGCTGTGGATAGCTGGGGTGTTGTCCCCGACCGAGTCCACACCGGGGCGGCTGGATCCACAGGGGAATCCAAGCTGGCTCCCAGGCTCTTCCACGGACTTGTCCACAGGGTGGAGGTGGGCATGGAAGGGCCGCGGCAGGATCGGGCCGAGTCGCCGCGCATTATAAGGAAGGCGAGGCGTGCGGATCCAGGCGTTGGGGCGTTCCTGGACCATGAAGCGCGGCGGGTTGCCCCTAGGGAGGCTGGGGGGACCCAAGGGCCCCTAGAAGCTGCGCTTGAGGCGCGTCTCGAGGTCCGCAACGAGGTCCTGGACGGTCGCATCGGTGGTGAGGACCGTGTCGACCTTCTTGACGGCGTGCAGCACCGTGGAGTGGTCGCGGCCGCCGTAGAAGCCGCCGATGTCCTTCAGGCTGCGCTTGGTGATGCGCCGGGAGAGGAACATGGCGATCTGCCGGGGCCAGGCGATGGCGTTGGTCCGCTTCTTCGACTGCAGGTCCGACAGGCGGACGTCGAAGTGGCTGGTGACCGCGTTGGCCACATCATCCATCGAGATCGGGCCCGTGCGGACCGTGAAGACGTCCTGGAGACAGCGGCGGGCCAGCTCGAGGGTGATCGGCTCCCCCATCAGCTTGGAGAAGCCCAGGAGCTTGTTGACCGAGCCCTCGAGCTCACGGATGTTCGAGTCGAGGCGCTCGGCGAGGGTCTGGGCGACGTCGTCGGGCAGCTCGCCCCCACGCTCGCGGCACTTGCGCTTGAGGATCGCCATGCGGGTCTCGTAGCAGGGCGGCTCGATCTCGGTCACGAGGCCCCACTTGAAGCGCGAAACCAGGCGCTCCTGGAGCGTCGGGATGTCCATCGGAGGGCTGTCCGAGGACAGGACGATCTGCTTGCCGGCGTTGTAGAGCGCGTTGAAGGTGTGGAAGAACTCCTCCTGGGTGCGCTCCTTGTTCTTCAGCATGTGGATGTCGTCCACCACCAGGACGTCGACATCGCGGTACTTGTGGCGGAACTCGGTCAGGTCGCCGTCCCGGAGCGACTCGATGAAGTGGTTGGTGAAGGTCTCGCAGGACAGGAAGAGGATGTTGCTCTTCGGATTCTGGTCCAGGATCGTGTGGCAGAGCGACTGCAGGAGGTGCGTCTTGCCCAGGCCGACGTTGCCGTGGATGAAGAAGGGGTTGTAGTTGCGACCGGGGGCCTCGGAGACGCCGACCGCGGCGGCGTGGGCGAAGCGGTTGCAGGGGCCGACGACGTAGTTGTCGAAGGTGTAGCCCGGGTTGAGCGTGACGTCGCTGGTGGCGAGCAGGCCGGGGCGCACGCCCGGGGCCGGCGGCGGGACCTCGGCGGCGGGGGCCTGGGCGGGCTCGGGCTTGCGCTCGGGGCGCTTCACCGCGAGCTCGGGGTCGACGACGATGGCCACGGCCAGGTCGCGGCCGAGGACCGTGCGCACGGCCCGGCGGATGTCCGCGTGGTAGTTGTCGAGCAGCCAGTTGCGCGTGAAGTCGTTCTGGACCGCGACGGTGGCCTCGTTCGGCTCGAGCGCGCGCAGGGTCGCCTGCTGGAACCAGGTGTAGAAGGGCGTCTGGGGGATCGACTCCTTCAGCGCGGCCCGGATCGCCTCCCAGAGCTGCTTCAGGTCCATGCCTTCGCCGCTCCGTTTCGCTGCAGCTCCGTCTTGGGGCTGGGCACCGGAGGGCTCAGGGGAGGAGGGCAGTGGGTTCGGTTGGGGCAGGCTGTTGGGCATCGACTCGCGAATCTAGAGGGGGGGATCCAGAAAGCGTGTCGAGGGTGCTCGTGCCAGGCGCTCGACCAGGGGCAACTCGGGGGGCGTCGAAGCGGCGGCGTCCAGCGCTGCCTAGGGACCGCTCCCGGAGATGAGGGAGGGACGGGCAGCGGCGTCGGACGGACGCCAGCATCGAGGTAGCCGGATTGAGAAGCTTGGTGGAAGCGGTGGCCGCGAGTTGACCTCGACGGCTGCTCATTATGGAGCCAAGCCGACAGGCTTCAACGGGCACCGTCCACCGGCCTGCACAGGTTGTTCACAAGTCCGCTTGGTTGTCGCGGGTTGCGAGCGACGGGGAAATTACTTTCACCAGGACGTCCACCGCGCGCTTGCAATCGGATCGCGTTGTGCTCAGTCCGAGCGAGAAGCGCAGACCGGTGCGCGAGGTCGCGTCGTCGTAACCCATGGCAAGAAGCACGTGGGAGGCCTCTACTGCCCCAGAGGAGCACGCGGAGCCTGCGCTGACCTCGATGCCGTGCAGGTCGAGACGTGTGACGAGCATGCGCGCGTCCATGCCATCGACGGACAAGCACAGGGTGTTGGGAAGGCGTGCGGCGCGCGCTTCGATCGGCGGTCCAACGAGCGTCAAGCTGGGCAGCTCGCGCGCGAGGTCGGCGTAGAGCTCCTCGGTGAGCTCGCGCACCCGCGCGGCGTGGGCCTCCTGCTCGCGAACGGCGAGCTGCACCGCCAGGGCCGCGGCACCGATCGCCGCGGGGTTCTCGGTTCCGGGACGCAGTCCCTCTTCTTGGCCGCCGCCGAACAGGTGCGGCGCCATGGCCAGGCCGCGACGTCGGACCAGCACCCCGACGCCGAGGGGTCCGCCGACCTTGTGCATCGACAGGCTGCACAGGTCCACGTGGCGCAGCTCGCCGGCGAGGTCCAACGGCAAGCGACCGAGGGCCTGGACCGCGTCCACGTGCAGGGTCGGCCGAGGGCCGTCCGCGTCGCCGGTGAAGTAGGTCGCGAGCTCGGCCAGGGGCTGCACGGTGCCGACCTCGTTGTTGGCCAGCTGGATCGAGATCAGCCCGACCTTGGCCTGCTCGGTCAGGAAGGCGAGCTGCTCGGGGTTGATCAGGCCGCGCTGGTCCACGGCCAGGCGGCGGACCTTGCGCCCGGCGGTCTCGAGGCGTGCCATGACCGCCAGGACCGAAGGGTGCTCGGTCGGGCCGACCAGGATCGTGCGCTCCTTGGGCAGGGCGCCGGCGCGGCCGAAGAGCGCCACGTTGTTGGCTTCGGTGCCGCTTGCGGTGAACACGACCTCGTCTTCCAGCACCCCAAGGGCCACCGCGACTCGCTCCCGGGCCTGGTCGATGACGTCCCTGGCGCGCCGCCCGGAGGCGTGCAGGCTGGACGGGTTGCCGAGCCCCTCGGCCGTCAGCGCGTGCCACAGCTGGCCCACCTCGGGCCGCAGCGGCGCCGTAGCGTTGTGATCCAGGTAGACGCTCGGCGCCCCCTCCTCCCTCGTCTGCATAGCATTCATGCTGGTTGGACCCTCCGATAGAGGGCCTCGTAGCGGTCCACGATAGCCTCGCGGGCGAACTTGTGTTCGACCTGGCGCCGCCCCTCGGCCCCCATGCGCCTACGGGTGTCGTGATCGACGAGCAGGCGCCTCAGACTTGATGCGAACCCCGCCTCGTCGCCGAGGTCGACGAGCAGGCCGGTGGAGTCCTGCTCGACCACCTCGGGCACGCCGCCCACCCGGGTCGAGAGCACGGGAAGGCCACAGGACATGGCCTCGAGGGCCGAGAGCCCGAAGGCCTCTTCACGGCTGGCCTGCACGTAGAGACTGGCGGCTGCGAGGTGGGGTGCGACCTCGGCCTGGGCGGGCAGCAAGCGCACGCGCGCCGCGAGGCCCAGCGCCTCGACGAGGGCGCGCACCGCGGGCAGGTCGGGCCCGTCACCGAGGAGGTGCAGGCGCGCGTGCTCGGCGCCGCTCCCGGGTTCGGTCGCCGCCGCGACGGCGCGCACGAGCTCGGGCACGCGCTTGACCGGGCGCAGGTTGCTGACGTGGATCGCGACCGGCGGACCGGTCGGCGCGCCTCCGGGTGGCGGACGGAAGGCGTCGGTGTCGACGAAGTTCGGGATCACGTGCAGCTCGCCGGAAGGCAGCGGCTGGCCGCCGAGCAGCAGTGCCTCGGTGCGCTCGGCGAGGGAGCGCGATACGCAGGTCACAGCGGCGCTGCGCGCGAGGGCGAAGCGCGTCGTCGGGAGGTAGGCCGGGTCGCTGCCGACGATCGTGATGTCGGTGCCGTGCAAGGTCGTGACCACGGGCAGGCGGCGGCCCTCGTCGGCGGTCGCTTCGGACGCGACGATCGCGGACACGGCGTGGGGCAGGGCGTAGTGCGCGTGCAGGACGTCGAGCCCGAGGCTGCGCTCGACGTCGAGCACGCGGGAGATCGCGGCCAGGTCGTGGGGCGGCGCGGGGAACAGCGGGTAGGGCGTGCCGCCGGAGACGTGCACCCGGACGGCGTGCTGGTCGCCCTTGGTGAGGCGTGGCGGGACGGCGTGGGCGAACACGTGCACGCTGTGGCCGCGGGCGGCTAGGGAGAGGGCCAGCTCCGAGGCGATCACGCCCGAGCCGCCGATGGTCGGGTGGCAGAGCAGTCCGATCCGGAGGGGGTGCTCGATGACGGACCGCGGCTGCTAGGACTCGAAGGTGCGGAAGGCTTCCTCGGGAAGCGGCGGGAGGTCCTCGGCGCGCGGCAGTCGTTCGAGGTTGGGGGCGCGGCGCGCGTGGGGGGGCCGCCGGGGCGGCCCCGGCCCCCCGCGGGGGGCCCCGGGGGGGGGGGCCTCCCCGGCGGCCCGGGGGGGCTCGGCCTCGCCCGTGGTCGGCCTAGGCTGCTCGAGCGCGTCGGGTGCGGGGGCCTCGAGCTCGCCCGTGCCGGTAGAGCCCGGGGCGGCATCCGCGTGGCTGCCTTCGCGCCTCGACAGGTCCGGTTGGTCCGGCTGGTCCGAGTGAGTCGCGGGCGCGGGGTGCTCTTGGGCCTCGTGGTCGGTGCGCGGCGAGGGCTCCGGCTGGACCGGAGCTTGCACCTGCAGCTCGACCACAGGCAGGGGGTCGTCGACCTGCTCGAAGGCTTCGGCTTCGCGCGCAACCTTCGCTTCGCCCGCAGCCTCGTCCGGGGCTTGGACGGGGAGCTCGGCCGTCGGCAGCGGGCTGTCCTCTTCCTTTGCGGTGGGTTCCGTGAGACCGGGCTGGTCGCGGGGCGCGGACTCGTCGGGCGCGACCGTGAGCGGCTCGACCGACGCGGACTCCGTGGCGACAACTTCGGCGGCAGCGGGTTGTTCCGCGACGGGCTCGACCAGGACCGGCGCGGCACTGGCGGCTGCGGCGGGCTCGAGCGGCTCGGACGTGGCGGCCTCGGACGCGCTCGGCTCCTCCGCGCTCGGCGCGACCGACGCGGGGGCCTGGGGCTCGCTCGGCGCGCTGGGCTGGTCGACCTGCTGGGTCGACTCCGCCGCCTCCGCTTCGGTGACGTGGACTTCGGGCGCAGGCTCGTGGGACTTCGCCACCTGGTCCGCGCTGGGCGCGAGCGGTGCCGTGCTGGCCGCGGGCTGGACGGTGCCCTCGGCGGCGCTTCCTTCAGCGGTTGACGGCGCGGGGCTCTCGTGGGTCTGCTCGGCGGCGACCTCGGTGGAGGCGGGCGGCTCGGTGGTCTCGGTTGCCTCCACCGGCGCGCCGAGCTCCTGGGCCAGCACCTCGTCGGCGAGCTCGAGGTAGTCGCTCGCGCCGGCGGACTCGGGCGCGTAGTCGAAGATCGACATGCCGAAGCTCGGCGCTTCGGCGAGCTTGACGTTGGTGCGGATCGAGCGGCGGAAGACGGGGCCCGGGAAGTAGCGGCGGATCTCGGCCAGGACCTCACGCGCGAGGCGCAGGCGGCTGTCGTAGAGGCACGGGATGATGCCGCTGATCTCGAGCTCGGGGTTCAGGCGACGCTTGAGCAGCTGCACGATCTCGACCAGCTTGCTCATGCCCTTCAGGGCGAAGAACTCGGTCTGCAGGGTGATGAACACCTCGCGCGCAGCGACCAGGCCGTTGACCGACAGGAGCCCGAGGCTCGGCGGGCAGTCGAAGATGATGTAGTCGAAGGGCTCGGGCGCGGCCTCTTCCCAGGCATCGATCGAGTCGCGCAGGATGCTCTCGCGACCGATCGCCGCGGCGAGCTCCATCTCGGCGCCGGACAGGTCGATGTCGGCGGGCACCACGAACAGGCCGGCCGTCGACGTCGGGCGCAGGGCCTCGCCGAAGGGCTCGCCGTCGCACAGCACGCCGTAGGACGAAGCTCCGCCGTCTTCGACCTCGACGTCGAGGTGCGTGGAGAGGTTGCCCTGGGGGTCGAGGTCCACGAGCACGACCTTGCGGCCGCGGCGCGCGAGGGCGGCACCGAGGTTGGCGGCGGTCGTCGTCTTGCCGACCCCGCCCTTCTGGTTGACGATGGCGATGCGTCGCATGGTGATCCTGGCTCTGTGGCTCTCAGACTCCGCCGAGGCGGATTGCGGAGGTGGGGAACAGGGTCCCGACGTCGGCCTCGAGGGGCCGCGGGGAGAGGAGCGCTTCGCCGTAGGCCACGCCGATGCGCGCACCCCAGAAGCGCGCCTTGGCCTCCGCACTGCCTACGATATCGCTTCCGGTTGGAAGATGCTCGCCTGGGTCGCTGCCATCCTTCGGCGTGAGCTGGCTGGCGTAGCTGCGGATGGCCTCCAGCTTGCGCGGCCAGACCGCCGAGACGTCCACCACGAAGTCCGGGTCGCGGACCTCGTGGGACAGGAACTGCAGCAGCCGGCGGGGCCGGTGGGCCGGGCCGTCGACGAACTTGGTGAGGCCAGCGAGGAAGCAGGCGTCCCGGCAGAGGGCGCCGGCCGCCGCGTGGTCGGGGTGCAGGTCTTCGGCCGTGTGGCCCAGGACCGTGGTCGGTCGCAGCTGGGCGAGGGCCATGGCGAGGGCCTTGCGACTAGGGACGTCGTTAGTCAGGTGGGCGTCACCTAGGTCGAGGTTACCCCGCCAGGTGAGGTCCAGCCGGCGGCTGGCGAACTCGGTCTCGGCGTTGCGCTCTTGGCGGCTCCCGCGTGTGCCAGCCTCGCCGGAGGTGAGGTCGAGCACGCCCACGCGCAGGCCGAGGGCCCGGGCGACCAGGATCGTGCCGCCGACGGAGATCTCGGCGTCGTCGGGGTGCGCGGCGACGACGAGCAGGTCGAGGGGGTCCTTCATGGGCGCGGCTCCCGTTCGTGGGGGGTCTCGAGGTGGACGACGAGGTGCTCGGCGGGCAGCGGGTCGATGGCGGCGATCAGCTCGTCGAGCCAGTCCGTGCCGAAGCGGGCGAGGAACTGCAGGGACGAGAGCTGCCGCTCCTGGGGCTCGCCGTTGGGCGTGAGGTACGCGGCGAGCCGGCGCCGGTGGCGGTGGGCGCCACCGCGCTGGTTGGTCGCGACGCGCTCGACCTTGTCGGCGAGGCGCTCGACGTGCTTCTTCACCTGGTCCCGGGTGCGCTTGAGCGGAGCGATCAGGGTGTGGTCGAGGGCGCTCAGCTCGGCGCGGTGCGCGAGCAGCTGGGCGCTGAAGGCGGCGGCCTCGCTGCGCAGGCGAGCCGCGAGGTCGCTCGGTTCGCTTGGCTCACTCGACTCGTTCGGCCCGGTCGACTCGGTCGGCCCGGAGTCCGTCGCTTGACGTGCGAGCTTCACGTGGTCGACGAAGCCGAGCTCGAGGCGGCGCATGGAGGCGCGCAGCTTGGCGTCGGTCAGGGTGCAGGCCAGGCGCGGCACGAAGGCGGGCGTCGGCAGGTCGCGCGCGCAGCGCAGGTCGGTCAGCTGCGCGTGGTACGCGAGCTCGCCCCAGCCGCCGACGTAGGCCGCCACGGGCAGGGCCATGTCCTGGACGATGGGCCGCAGCAGGGCGCCGGCGTGGAAGCCCGCGAGGTCGTTGACGATCTCGGCGGCGAGCTCGCTCGGTCGGCGCGAGCCTGGCTCGTCGTCGTAGCAGAGGCCGTCGCCGCCGTGGCGCAGGGCGAGGCGGCGGTCGTCGACCACCCGGAAGGCGAGCGCCGCGCTGGCCGGCGGGATCGGCACGTCGACGTGGGTCGCAGCGAGTCGCTCGGCGGCCGAGGCCAGGTGTGGAAAGGGGTCGCTGGCGAACAGGTCCGCGAGGGCGCGGGAGAGGTTCGGCCGGATCCAGTCGGGCTCGAGCACGACCAGGCCGTGGTGGCCGAACAGCTCGAGGAACTGCCGCGTCCATGCGCGGGCGAGGGACTCGCCGGCGCGTGGGAAGCAAGCGGCCAGGGCGGTGTCGCGGAAGGGCTCGCCGCCGAGCAGGTCGGTGACGCGCTCAGCAAGGGCGGCGAGCTGGTGGCGCTCCTCCTCCAGCACGATGCGCGAGATCGGTGTGCGTCCCGAAGACAGGCCGGGCAGGTTGACCTTGGCGATGTCGAGCTGGGGCGTGACCAGGTGAACGTGGTGCACCTCGGCGACGTCGTGGTCGTCGGCGTGGTTCCACAGGACGGGCACGACCGGGGTCCCCCACCGCGCCTCGAGGTCGGCGGCCAGGCGCACCACATGGATCGCCTTGTAGAGGTTGAACAGCGGGCCGCCGAAGAGCCCGGGCTGCTGGCCGGCGAGCACCATCGTCGCGCCAGGCTCGCGCAGCTTGCGCACCGAGTCGAGCACGCGCACGTGGGGCTCGAGCGGAGCGAGGGCGGACTCGAGGCGGGCGGCCAGCTCGGCGCGCTCGTCCGGCGCGAAGCGATCCTCGGGTCGCTCGAGCTGCTCGAGCCGGGCGGGCACCAGCAGCTTGTGGTCGAGCACCCCGGGTCGCGGGCGCTCGGCCAGGACGCGCAGGGCCAGGTCGGAGAGGCCGTGGACGTCGGCGGCTTGGAACTCGAGTTCGAGGCTCAAGCCGAGCTGCTGGTCAGCCCCGCAGCGCTGCGCATGTCGGCGATCATCGCGCCGATGGCAGCGTCCGTCGCGTTGCGCCACTGGGTGTCGGGGACGCCGGCGCCCTGGTAGGCGAAGGCGATGCCGCGCGAGGAGTTCACGACCGCGCCGTGTCCACCGGGAAGGAAGCCCGCGGCGATGTCCTCGACGCCGGCACCCTGGGCGCCGTAGCCCGGCAGCAGCAGGTTGGCCTTGGGCATGCGCGCGCGCAGGGCGGCGAGGTGGTCGGGGTGGGTCGCGCCGACCACCGCGCCGACGGACGACAGCCCGCAGTCGCCGATGAGGTCTTCGCCCCAGCGCGTCACGGCGTCGGCGATGCGCTCGGAGAGGGTCGGCTCGCCGCACAGCTGGAACTCGGCCGAGCCCGGGTTCGACGTGCGCACGAGGACGTAGAGGCCGGTGTCGGTGCGGCGGTTGACCTCGAGGAAGGGCGTGATGGACTCCTCGCCGAGGAAGGCGTTGACGGTGACGGCATCGCAGAGGGTCGCGGGGTCGTCGCCGTTGTCCTCGAGCAGCGCGCGCGCGTAGGCGCCGGCCGTGCTGGCGATGTCGCCGCGCTTGACGTCACCGATCACGAGCAGGCCGTTGGCGTGGGCGTGGGCGACCACGCGCTCCCACTGCTGGGCGCCGTCGGCGCCGAAGATCTCGAAGAAGGCCGACTGCGGCTTGACGACCGGCACGCGGCCCGCGACGAGATCGAGCAGCTCGACGCAGAAGTCCCCCATCGCCCGCGCGCGCTCCGCGCGAGGTGCCGAGGCGTCGCGGGCCAGGGCGAACTCCTCGGGCAGCATGGCGAGGTGTGGGTCGATGCCGACCAGGGCTGCGTTGCCGCAGCGCTCGACGGCGGCGTGGAGACGGTCGGCGTAATTCATGACAGGGTGTCGTCCTCGTTCGCTTCGCGCTTCGCGGCCTCGTGGCGCGCGCGGTCGTCGGCATAGCGATCGCGCTTGCGATCATCATCATCATCATCGTCGTCGTCGTCGTTGAACGCCTTCATGGCGTCGCCGATGGGCTCGTCGCTGCCGGTGGGTCCGGGCCCGACGTACTCGTGCTCGGGCACCAGCACGCCACCGCTGACGGTGATGGCCAGGGCCTCGTCGATGCTGATCGGGATCTCGACCAGGAGGTGCTTGGGCACGTGGATCGTGTAGCCGGTCATCGGCATCGGCGAGGAGGGGATGAAGATCGAGACGAGGTCCTCCCCGGTGGCTTCGCGGATGGTCTTGAGGCTCTGGCTGGTGACGAAGCCGAGCGAGCGGATGTACTTGTTCGGGTAGGGCACGGCGACGACCGTGTCGAACTCGAGTTCGGTGTCGCTAACGAAGAAGTCGACCAGCTGCTTGGTCAGCGGGTAGATCGAGCGGACGCCGGGGACCGCCGAGAGCAGCACGTCGAACTTGGCGAAGATGCGGCGGCCGACGAAGCCGGTCATGATCCAGCCGATCCAGATCACGAGCAGGACCGAGGTCAGCACACCGATGGCGGGGTGCACCACCGACGAGACCGAGTCGCGCAGGGCCTCGGCGTCGATGTACAGGTCTTCGAGGTCGCGGAAGAAGGTCTCGTTGACGCGCCGCTCGTCGGCGAGGACCTTCTGGAAGCTCTCGTCCTTGGAGCCGACCTGCTCGTAGCGCAGCTTGAGGTTGGTCGGCTCGGTCGGGAGCAGGCTCGGGTCGAGGTACTTCGTCCCGTAGGGGTCGATGCCCAGCTTGGCCAGGGCGTTCCAGCCCCAGGTGTTGCCCTCTAGGGACCAATAGATCGTGTTGTTGATCGGCTTGGTGACGTAGGTGCGGGCGAAGCCGACCAGGGTCACGAAGATGAAGATCGTCAAGACGATCGGGAGCAGGGCGCCGAGGCCCTTCAGGAAGAAGAGCGTCATGCTCTTCTTCTGCTGCTTCTTCTTCTTCTTCTTAGTTTGGGCCATCGGACGCTTCTCTGCTCGCTGGCGCCCCCGGGGCGTGAGGGTCGGATCGGATCGGGGCGGTTTGGCGGGGGGGTTCTAGGGGGAATCTGGTGCCTCTCGCCGTCGGGGTCGTCGATTGGGGCGCGCCCTGGACCCTCGCGGTCGCCTAGACCAGGAACTGCCGGCCCACGTGGTCGGCGAGGGGCCGCGCCCGCGGTGTCAGGCGGTAGCGCCCGGCCAAGAGCTCGAGCAGGCCCTCGGCGACGAGGGCCTCGGCCTCCCCGACGGCGGGATCCTCAGCCGCTACCCACCCGGCGGTGGTCCTGGCGACCTCGGGGTCGACCCCCTCCGCGAGGCGCAGGCCCAGCCACCAGGTCTCCCCGAGCCGGGCTCTGGGGTCGAGGTGCTCCTCGAAGGCCGCGGCCATGGGGTCCGCCTGCTTCGCGGCGCGCCAGCGAGGGATCGAGCGTGGGTTGCCCGAGCGAGTCCCCTGGGCGTGGCTGGCGGCCGAGGGCCCGATGCCGACGTAGGGTCCGTTGTGCCAATAGTTGACGTTGTGGAGGCATTCCTGACCAATTGAAGAGTAGTTAGAAACCTCGTAACCCCTCAGGCCTGCGTCCTCCAGCAGCCTGTGGACGCTGTCGAGGTTGGCCAGCTCCTGGTCCTCGTCCTGGGGCACGAACTCCTCCCGCTCGAGGCGCGCGTGGAGCGGCGTCCCCGGCTCGTAGGTGAGTCCGTAGGCGCTCACGTGCTGGGGTCGCAACTCAAGCAATTGGAGTAGGTTACGTTCGGTTGTCGCGAGCTCTTCCGTGGGCGAGCCGTGGATCAGGTCGATCGAGAAGCGCTCGAAGCCGGCGCTTCGGGTGGCTTCGACGGCGGCTAGGGCCTGCTCGGGGCCGTGGGGCCGCTCGAAGAAGGCCAGGGTCTCCGGGTCCAGGCTCTGGACGCCGATCGAGAGGCGGTCGACCCCGAGGGAGCGCATCAGCTGGGCCTTCGGTAGGGTCAAGGACTCGGGGTTGCACTCGACGGTGACCTCCTCGGCCGAGGCGCGGAAGCCAGTGAGCTCGTCCAGCCCGAGCAGCAGCCGCTGGAGCTGGGGCTCGCTCAGGTAGGTCGGGGTGCCGCCGCCGAAGAAGACCGTGCGCGGGGCCTTGGGCGCGCGGGCCTCGGCCTCGAGGAGCAGGGTGTCGAGGAAGCCATCGACGTCCTGGCCCTTGCCGTCGACCGAGAAGAAGTCGCAGTAGGGGCACAGGTGCACGCAGAAGGGCAGGTGCACGTAGAGGGGCGTCCCCTCGGGGGCGGGCTGGTGGTGGTCCATGGGGCGGGGGGATTCTACCGGGCCCCCACCGGGGCGCCGCGAGCTGCCTCGCGAAGCGGTTCGCCGCCTTGCCCGCCGCTGCGGGCGGGAAGTCCTTGGCCCAATGGCACGGGGCCGCCCGCCGAAGTTCGGCGGGCGGCCCCGTGAGGTGCGAGCTGATGCCCTGGGCTACTCGCCGCCCATCATCTTCGAGAGGCGGCTGAGTGCCTGGCGTTCGATCTGCCGGACCCGCTCCCGGGTGAGGCCGACCTCCTTGCCGATCGCCTTCAGGGTCATCGGGCCCTCGATGCCGGGCTCGATGCCGTAGCGCATGCGCAGGATCTTGGCGTCGCGGTCCTCCAGGCGGTGCAGGAACTCGTCCAGGCGTTCGACCAGGTCGATCGTGGCCGAGACCTCCTCGGGGGAGTCGTCCTTCTTGCCCGACTCGATGCCGGCACTGCCCTCCAGGTTGCTCAAGGAGGTGGTCCCCGAAGTCAGGATCGTCTGCTTGAGCAGGGGCCAGGTCTCCGGCGGCACGCCGATCTCACCCGCGACCTCCTCGATCGTGGGCTGTCTTCCCAGTTTGAAGGTCAGTTCAGAGGAAACCGACCTCCATTTGGACACCATTTCGGCCATGTAGCCCGGGACCCGGACGGCCGGGACCGTGTTGGTCAAGGAGCGGCGGATGGCCTGCTTGATCCACCAGGTGCCGTAGGTCGAGAAGCGGCAGCCAGCGTCGGGGTCAAACTTCTCGGCCGCCTTCATGAGCCCGATGTTGCCCTCGGCGATGAGGTCCGGGAGGGTCATGCCGCGGTCGGTGTACTTCTTGGCGATCGAAACGACGAGCCGCAGGTTGGCGCGGATCATGTGCTCACGGGCACCCAGGTCGCCTGCTTGGATCGAGCGGGCGAGCTGAATCTCCTCTGCTGCGTTCAGCAGGGGGACTTCGTTGATCTCTTGGAGATAGGTCTCCAGGCAGTTCTCGGAAGAGATGATGGGCCTCCGGGGGTTCTCAAGGCACCAAGGGGAACAGTCGGCACATGGAGTGCCGCAGGACCCCATGCTTCGACTTGCTGGTGCTCCCTTCTTGAGGGGACAGTCTGTTTTGGACGAAGAGAGGCTCCCCACTAGATCCTTTGGTACCTTTGGGTGAGGCGGTCGGTCGAGCGGCGACCAGGACCCCCTCGCCAGGACCCCCCCGGTCCTCGATTAACATGCCTGATACCCCCACAGCCCAAGCACTCGAGCTCGTGATCGAGGAACAGGAGTTCCTCTCGGTCCTGCAGGTCGAGTGCACCGCATTCTGCGCCTTGGTCGAGGCGCTGTCTGCGCGGTCGGACTCGATCTGGCACAAGAAGCACTTCTTCCAGCTGCTGGTGCGCTTCGAGTCCCTCGAGAGCCTGCTGGACGACTACGGCGCGCGCTTCAACCGCACCTACAGCTACCTCCGGGAGCTGACGGCATCCGTGCGCTCCTTCGCCAGCGCGGGCTACAGCTTGAGCCACCTGGCCTCGCGCCTGGACAACTACGGGCTGCTCGAGAGCCTCGAGCTGTCCACCTACTCGGGCTTCGAGGGCAACCTCTCCAACGTGCGGACCTTCATCCAGGGCCGCGTGGTCGCGATGCTCGAGGACCTCACCGAGGAAATGGTCGATCTGGGCCTCGAGGTTACGAAGACGCATTATGCGGAGCAGGACTTCGAGCACCCTGCCGTACGCCAGCGCCTGCCCCACAACGTGGACGAGGAGGAGCCGGGCGACGAGCGCCAGAAGGTCGCCGAGGTCGCCTCCAAGTTCCTCCTTGCCGCTGACATGCTGGCGGAGCGTCGCTTCCGGCCGATCCAAGATGCCGAGGAGCGTCACCGCTTCCTGGGCAGCGTCTGCACCGAAGAGCAGGCCCGCGTGTACGAGGCCACGGTGCACAACCTGCAATCGGCCTACGACACGTACATCAAGAACACCTCCCTCGAGAGCCGGGACCCCCACCTCGGTCAACTGCGGGGCATGGCATCGGCCGTGCTGCACATGCTCGAGGCCGTCACCGCCCTGACGCATTTCTACGAGCGCCACGAGTCCGATGTTCGCAGCGAGGCCGCCCAGGCCCGCCTGCAGGGTCTGGTCGATCGCTCCTGGGTCCAGGAGCGTACGTTGAATCGGCTGCTCGTGACCGCGGTTGCTGTCATGGAAGGCGGCCGGGACCTGGCCCAGGGCCTCTTGAAGCGCTACACGAACGCCCAGGAGCTGGTCGTGACCCTCTCTGGGGATCTCGTGCTGCATGCGCGGCCGGCTGCCTTGATCGTGGGCATCGTCTCGCGCTACGGAACTCCGGTGGAGCTCCTGGTGCAGGGCCAGACCTGCAACGCGGGTTCGATCCTCGAGCTGCTGGTGACGGTCGGCTCCCATCCTGACGAGAAGAGCTTCACCTTCCGGGGCGACGAGAACCCGCTCCGGGACATCGCCCTGCTGTTCCAGTACGGGCTCGGGGAAGAGGGACTGGAAGGGCTGCCGAACGAGCTCGGCTACCTGGTCCAGTAGCCAGACCCTGGCAAGGGGGCCCTGGAGGGCATTCGGGGCCTAAACGCCCAGGTAGAGGCGATCTCCGAGCACGCGCGGTAGTCCCGCCTCGCGGATTCGGGCAGCCTCGCGCTCGATGTCGTACTCGAGCCGCTCGATGGAGACGCGACCCGTGTCCGAGTCGAAGAGCACCCAACCCGTGCGGTGGTCCTCGTCCCTGGGCTGGCCCACCGAGCCCACGTTGACCAGGCAGCGCTCGGCTTCGGCCAGGTCCAGATCGACCTCGGGGGCGTAGGCGGTCCTTCCGCCGGCATCCTTGGGTCGCAGCAGGGCGATCGGGACGTGGGTGTGGCCAACGAAGCCCACGGTCCGGGTCAGGTGATCCAGCGAGGGGTTGGCGTCGCCGGTGGTGCGGATGTACTCGAAGCGGCTCGGGTCGTCGATGTTCCCATGGGCCAGCTGGCAGTGCTCTAGGGTGACCATCAGGGGCAGACCCCGCAGCCAGGCGAGGTCCCGGCCCTCCAACTGGTCCTGGGTCCACGCGACCGCATCCCGGGCGTAGCGGTTGAAGGTCTGGTCGTCCAGCTCTCCGGTGACCGCGGCGTCGTGGTTGCCCTTGACGACGATCGCCTCCCGCTGGCGGAGCAGCTCGATGCAGGCTGCGGGGGCGGCCCCGTAGCCCACCACGTCCCCGACGCTGAGGATTCGGTCGACCCCGGCCTGCTCGATGGCCCCTAGGACCGTCTGGAGGGCATCCAGGTTGGAGTGGATGTCACCTAGGACTGCGTAGCGCATGGGGCTGTGTGGATTGGGCCAGGACCAGGAGTGCGGCGGTGACGAGCAGCGTAGGTAGCAGGGGCGTGGCGAGGGGCGCCAGGAGGGCTGCCCAGGCCGTAGGGACCAGGGCCGGAAGGAACCAGCCAGGGATCCAGACCAGGGCAGGGGCCATGCGGGAGCCGTCCGGTAGGACCGCACAGGTCAAGGCCACCAGGCCCCCCATCCGCAGGGACTCTTGGGCCATCAGGTGCCAGGGTGCATCCCCCCCCGTGAACTCGAGGGATGCCCCGGCCAGGGCCAAGGCGACCAGGGTCAGGATCGAGCCGACCAACAGGCTGTCCAGGACCGGGTTCGGCTGGGTGCGGCGCGCGAAGGCGAGGCCCTGGAGGCCCCAAGTGGCCAGGCTTGCTGCGGTCAGGGCCACAAGGCCTAGCCAGGGGCGGGCGAGCTCTGGATCATGCCCCCAGATGGGCCCGAGGTCGAGGAACAGGGCCAAGAGGGGACCTAGAAGCATGCAGAAGCCCAGGGATAGCCAGCCGGGAAGGGACTTGGCTACCCTCAAGAGGGCCAGGCGGACGACCAGGGGAACGCGCATGGCCTCGTTGTAGGGACTCGGGTCCTCCCAGGCCAGTCAATTGTTGCCTGGTGGTCCTTCGACCACCCTGTGTCGTGTTTCCATGTTCTTGTTCCTCGACATGTAGGGGGCGGACCCCTAGAGTTGGCCTTGTTCCACGTGGAACACCACCCCCATGAGCAACATGAAACGACTTGGACGTGGTCTCGGCTCCTTGATTCAAGAGCCCGAGCCGGAACAGCTGCAGGCGACCAACGAGATCCCCGTTGGTGAAATCCGCCCCAACCCCTTCCAGCCGCGCCGGGTCTTCGACCCGGCTGGACTGGAAGAGCTGCGGGACAGCATCAGAAACCACGGGATCCTGCAGCCGGTCGTGGTTCGCAAGGTGGACGACGGCTACCAGCTGATCTCGGGGGAGCGCCGTTGGCGTGCCTCCCGCCTGGCTGGGCTGACGGCGATTCCAGCCGTGCAGCGCAACGAGGTCGACGACAAGGACATGCTAGAGCTGGCGCTGGTCGAGAACGTCCAGCGCAGGGACCTCAACCCGATCGAACGGGGTCGCGCCTTCCGGGAGCTCATGGGCGCCCTGGACGTGACCCAGCAGGTCGTCGCCGACAAGGTTGGACTGAAGCGCTCTTCGGTGGCCAACCTGCTCCGCCTGCTCGAGCTGCCTGAGGCGGTCCAGGGCATGCTTGCCGACGAGCGCCTGGGGATGGGCCATGGCCGCGCCCTGCTGGGACTCACCAACCCAGCGGACATGGAGTCGCTGGCCACGGAGATCGTTGCGAAGGGGCTCTCGGTCCGCGAGGTCGAGCGGATCGTTCGGGAGGCCAATGCGGCGGCACCGGCCGCCGAGGAGAAGCCCAAGCCGGAGGTGGTCGAGCCCGACCTCGTTCCCTGGGCCAAGGCGATGGAAGACCGCATGCGCGAATCCCTCGGGACCCGCGTCCAGCTGCGGAACGGGCCCAAGTACCGCGGAAGTGTCGTCATCCACTACTACAACCGCGAGGACCTCGAACGCGTCTACGACGTGATCGCCCCGCGGGAAGAGATCTAGGAGTGCGCATTTGAGGATTCGCCCGGTTGGGGGCGCATCCTGAATGCACAAGAGAGGGGGCGACCCAGCGGGGACGCCCCCTCTCTGCCTAGGGTTAGCTCGAGGCTGTGCCCTAGAGCACGGTCGCCTTGACCAAGGTGGTCGGCTCTTCGGGGCGCTCGGTGCCGGGGACGACCGGAGAGTTCTCGATGATGCGCAGGACGTCGGCACCCTCTTCCAGGACGCCGAACACCGTGTGCTGGCCGTCGAGGTGGTGGGCGTTGCCCGTGGTCACGTAGAACTGGCTGCCACTGCTGTCGGTCTCGCCGGGCATCTTGGCTGCTGCGAGCACGCCCTTGAAGTGGAACAGGTCGCTGATCTCGGGCTGCACCTTGTAGTCCGGGCCGCCCTGGCCCCAGGTGCTCGCGTCCCCGATCTTGGTGTTCGGGTCGCCACCCTGAACCATGAAGCCAGGCACCACACGGTGGAACTTGGTGCCATCATAGAACCCACTTGAGACCAATTTAAGGAAGTTCCCCACATGCAGCGGGGCACGGTCGGCGTACAGGGCGACGACCAAGTCGCCGGAGCTGGTCTCCAGCTTGACCCGCGTGGCCCCTTCGGGGACCGGGGGCAGCTCGAAGAGGTTGACGTGGGTGCTCTCGAACTGGCGACGGCTGCTGATCAGGGCTCGCTGCTGCTCGGGGATCGTCGCCAGGGCACCGTCGGAACCCACCGGAAGCTTGGCCTTCACCAGGAAGTGGTCCGGGTAGGCGCTCTCGAGGGCCGCCAGGGCGGCCTCGGCACCATCCCAGTCCTTGCCCTCGAGCAGGGTCTGGACCTTGAGGGCCATGGCCCAGGGGGCCGCGACGGTCCCCTTGACGCCATCGGAGGCGAGTGCTTGGTCCAGGACGGCGGCGGAGGGCAGCTGGGTCGTGCTGCCGATGCCGGCGAGCTCGACCCGCGCGGAGAGGGAATCCCAGCTGGCGTCGAGCTCCTTCTCTGCGGCGTGCTGGCTGCTCTGCTGCCAGACGATCAGGGCAGCGAGGACGACGGCGACGCCGAGGAAGGGCTTCCAGTACGTATCCACCATCTGTTGAAGCTGGGAGGCTTCTTCGTAGGGTGCGATCGTTACCTGGGGGGGGGCCTTGTGATCAGCCATGTCTCGGGGGTTCTTGGGGGTGGGGTGAAGGCCGCGCATCTTAGCGTCCGCCTCCTTTAATTGGGGCTGGAAAAGCCCTTCGCTGGCCTAGGACACTCCCTTGGCCCCGTGCTTCGATATCCTGTGGGTGGCTCGTCTAGGAGAGCCACGGAGACCACCATGAGCCTGCTGATCTGCACCCTTCTGTTCGGGCTGTCGCCCGAGGCGCCCGCCCCCCAGGTCCTCGAGCCCGCCGGGATCGAGACCTCCATCCAGGACCCCGCGGACGAGTTCGAGCGTCGCTTCGAGGCTGCGGGCGACGACGTCGACGAGCTGTGGAAGGTCTACAACTACTGCGACTCCTACGGCCTGGAGCGTGAAGGCAAGAAGGTCCTGCGCGAGATCATCAAGGTCGACCCCGACCACAAGGAGGCCCGGGCGGCCTCGGGGCACATCTACTACGAAGGCGAGTGGTTCAAGTCCGAGAAGAAGCTCGAGGCCCACAAGAAGAAGCAGCTGGCCGAGGAGGCCAAGGCCAAGGGCTGGGTGCGCTACAAGGACACCTGGGCGCACCCCGACGACATCGCCAAGCTCGAGGCGGGCATGGTGCGCGACGAGGCTGGCCAGTGGGTCAGCGCCGAGGACTACCAGCGCATGCAGGACGGCTGGGTGCGCCATGACCTGACCTGGATCCCGCCCGAAGAGGTCGCCGAGGCCGAGGCTGGCAAGTTCAAGTGTGGCGACACCTGGAAGAGCCTCGAGGACGCGAATCGCTACCACTCCCTGCCGAGTCGGCCCTGGGTGATCCCCTCGGAGTCGGGCCGCTTCCACATCTACACGACCGTGGACCGCGACCTCGCGATGCAGGCCATCGGCGAGGCCGAGAGCACCGTGCGCGACCTCGTGCGCATCTTCGGCAAGACGCCGGACGTGCCGATGCCCTTCGCTGTCATGAAGAGCTCGGGCCAGTACGGGACCTTCGCAGCGGGCGACCAGGCCTTCGGCGTGCCGCCCACCGAGGTGCGCGGTTGGTCGTCGATCCACGGCGCTTACTTCGGCGAGGTCTGGTTCCACGGCGGCATCAACCTCGTTGGTGGGGGCGTCGCCTACTGGGACAAGGAGGACAAGAACGCGAACCGCTTCGGCCCCTTCTTCACCCGCCATGCGGCCGCCCTCTCCTTCGTCGAAGCCCTCGACCCGAGCCCCAAGGCCGTGGCCGCCTTCCACAAGAAGAAGGAGCTCGACGTCGACGACTTCCTCACGGAGAAGAAGCTGCCCGACTGGCTGCGCTACGGAGCGGCGACCTACGTGGAGCGCTACCGCCTGGACAAGACCCCCGGCGCCGACCCCAAGGCACTGCGCAAGTGGTCCGTGTCCAACATCCTGCGCACCGGCAGCCTCGACCCGGTCAAGCGCATGCTCACCATGAAGCTGACCGTGGACGACCTGGATGGCTCCAGCAAGCTCCTGAACGAGTCCGGCCTCCTGGTGGCTTTCCTGCTCGATGGTGAGAACACGGAAGTGAAGACGAAACATGCGGCCTTCAAGGCCGCATTCGCCTCTGGCGAAGACTTCACCGACCAGCTGGCCGAGCTCGAGAGAGCGCTCGAGGCCGCAGGCGACGACCTGAAGGCCTTCGCCGACGCCTAGACCCTCGCCGCCGGCGAGGCCTCTCCCCCCACCGAACTTCCAGGGCACACTCCCGAGGTGTGTCCCGAGCGTATCTCCTTGCCATGCTGACGAGCCTTGCCCTGTGCCTCGCTCCCGCCGTCGCTCCCCAAGACGCGGCGGACTTGCACCTCGCCGAAGCCGGCCTGTACCTCGACGTCCCGAACCTGCCGGCCTTCTCCGAGGCTTGGCGCTCGGGCGCGATCATGCAGCTGCTCGAGGACGAGGACCTCGGCCCCATGCTTGGGCTGTTCGGCATCGAGCACGTCAGCGACCTGATGGAGCTGCTGCCCGCGGAAATCGTCCGCGACACCCTGCCGATCCTCGAGGGGATCGAGGGCATCTCCCTGTCGCTGCAGCTCGACATGTCGAAGGTCGGTGAGCTGGTCGCCGAGGGCGCGGTCGTCTACGACGTGCTGCTCGGGCTCGACGCGCTCGACTGGGACATCTTCATGTACGAGCTCGACGAGGGCGGCCCCCCCGAGGAGCTGGCCGAGCTCGATCGCGAGCCGTCCGAGCTGCTCGACCCCTTCGGTCACCCCTACCTGTATACGGTGAGCGACGGCGTCTACGAGCTGAGCAGCCTTGGCGCCGACGGCGTCCCGGGTGGCTCGGGCCTGGATGCCGACTGGAGCACGGACTCCGGCTTCGAGCAGTACGTGCTGGCGCGCGTGTTCGAGGTGGTCGGCGTCGAGCTGGCCGTGCGCTTCGTGGACGACGAGCTCGCCGGTGGCATGGCCGGGATGCTGGGCATGATCGATGGGCGCCTGCGTGACGAGGTGCCCTTCACCGACGTGATCGACATGAACGGCGACGCTCCCGAGCTCGCCAACCTGTATCACATCGACCCGGTGAACCTGGGCATGCCGTCGGGCGGAGGTCTGCTCGAGGCCAGCCTCCAGCAGCACGGACGGACCCTCTTGATCACCCTCGGCACCGTGTCGGGTGAGGCGGTGCACCGGGTCGGCCAGGCGGCCCTGTCCGGCCAGGCATCCCCCGAATCCCTGGGCGGCGCGGGTCGCCTGGACCAGCTGCTCGGCGCGGTCCACGACGACGCCGGCGCGGTCCTTTGGCAGGGTGCCGTGCTCGGCTTCCGGGGTGTGCCGACCGAAGGCATGCTGGCCGAGTCGCTCGCCAACGTGTCCTCGCTGTTCGAGTTCTTCGGCTTCTACGGGACCGGCAGCGCCTGGCAGACGCGGCTCGTCGACGGCACCTACCAGAGCGACAGCACGCGCCCCGCGAACGGCGCCACGCCGTACCCGCTCGATGGCTCCGCCGCATGGATCCCGAACGACGCGCTGTTCGCGCAGATCACGTCCCTCGACCCCGTCGCCTTCTGGGGCTACGTGACCGAGGTGACCACCGGCGAGGAGGAGTTGATCGAGCTGCTGCTCGAGCGCGGCATCGACCTCGAGGGCGACCTGATCGCAAACTTCGGGGGCGAGATAGCCTTCTGGATGCAGCCGGTGCTGAGCCTCGCGCCGCCCCAGGTCTACGGCGTGATGCCCGTCCGGAACGGTGAGGCGGTCATGGCCACCCTCGACGGCCTGTGTGACTTCGCGGCGGAGATGGAGCCGGACTTCGGCGTGTCCCACCGCCCGTACCGCGGCAACGACTACACGGTGCTCGACCTCGGCGTCCCGATCGGCTTCTCGCCGAGCTACACGATCATCGACGGCAACCTGTGGTTCTCCAACTCGTCGACCCTGATCAAGCGCATGATCCGCCAGCGCTCGAAGGGCGAGGAGTACGAGCGCGGTGCGCACCCCTTCTTCGCGAGCCTCGTCGGCGAGGACGGCAAGCTACCCGCGGACATCCACGACGCCTACTACTTCGACATCGGCGCCATGCTGTCGGCGTACTACGGGACCGGTCGCGCCTTCGCCGCCATGGTCCCAGCCGAGCTCGGTCTCCCGGAAGGCTTCGCCGCGGCCCTGCCCGATCCCGAGCTGTTCTCGCGGCACTTCCTGCCCGAGACCTCGGTCACGCGCTTCCGCGGCGACCACCTCTTCACGCGCAAGGTGAGCTCCTTCGGTCCCGAGGTCCCGCTGATCGTCGGCGGCGCGGCGGCCGCGCTCATCCCGACGGTCTTCCTGGGCACGACGGAGTCGATGTCCCCCGAGGTCGTCTGGACCGAGCCCGAGTACGCCGGCCAGATCGGCTTGGGTGGAGCGCGCGGTGCGCCCCTCTCGACCGAGGCCTCGATGACCGAGGTCAACCTGTCCCTGGTGGACCTCGGCCTCCTGATCTACAACCTCGAGAACGGGGACTACCCGGCCAAGCTCGAGGACCTGGTGTCCTCGACCTCGTCCTACCCCGAGGGCTACCTCAACATGTCCGAGGTGCCGGTCGACGGGTGGGGGCGCAGCTTCTACTACGAGCGCGTGTCCGCGTCGGAGTACCACATCCGCTCCTTCGGTCCCAACGGGACCGACGACGGCGGCGCGGGCGACGACCTCACTCCCTGACGAGCCGTGCAACGGGTCCGGGTGTGGACCGAAGGGCGCGTCCAGGTTGAGCTGCCTGTCGGCGCGCGCCAGGCCACCGCACCTGCTACCGTTATCCCGTGTCTGCGCGCCGCCATAGCTGGATCAAACGCACCCGCCGCAAGGTCGGCGCGTGGCTCATGCCCCAGGTCGCTCCCTTCGTCGTGCGACGCCTGGCGCGCTCTTGGCGCACGAGCGTCGAGGGCGTCGAGCACTTCGACCTAGCGCGCGCGGAGAAGGGCTGCCTGATGACCCTGTGGCACGGGCGTATGATGCTCGGCCTCGCCCACCACGAGGGCGGCGACTACACGATCCTGGTCTCGCCCAGCAAGGACGGCGACCTGATGGACACGCTGCTGCCGCGCTTTGGCATGGGGGTCATCCGTGGCTCGTCCTCGACCACGGGCGCGCGCTCCCTGCGCGAGATGCTGCGCAGCCTGCGGGTGGGGGGCACGGTGGTCGTGACGCCCGACGGGCCGCGCGGACCGCGCCACTCGGGCGCCGCCGGCGTGGCTTGGTTGGCACGCGCGACGGGCTATCCGATCCTGACCTGCGGCTTCGTCGCCGACCGCGCCTGGCACGTGAACAGCTGGGACGCCTTCACGATCCCGAAGTGGCGCGCGCGCGTGGCGCTGGTCTACGGCGAGCCCCTGTTCGTCGATCGCCGCGCCAGCGAGGACGAGCTCAAGACCGCCTGCGACGAGATGCAGCGGCGCATGATGGCGGCGGAGGCGCGCGGCTTCGAGCTGCTCGGTGTCGAGCCGGACTGGCCGGCCGAGGACATCGACCGGCACTGGAGGACGCGGTGATCCGCGTCGGCGTCGCCGGCTGGTCCTACGCGGACTGGAAGGGCCGCGCCTACCCGCGCACGAGCTCGAAGGACTTCCACCCGCTCGAGTACCTCGCGCGCTTCTTCGACTGCATCGAGATCAACAGCAGCTTCTACGCCCTGCCCCAGCGCACCCACGTCCAGGGCTGGGTCGAGCGGGTCGCCGAGCGGCCGGACTTCCGCTTCGCGATGAAGCTGCACCGCGACTTCACCCATGGTCGCTACGAGGCCGCCGCGGCACCGGTCTACAACCGGGCCCTCGAGCCGATGCTCGAGTCGAACCGCCTCGGCGCCGTGCTCGCCCAGTTCCACCAGGACTTCGCGGACCAGCCGCACAACCGCGAGCGCCTCTTCGAGCTCGGTCGGCTGTTCGGCCACCTGCCGCTGGTGCTCGAGCTGCGCCACCGCTCGTGGTTCCAGCACGGCACCCTCGCGATGCTCGAGGCCGAGGGCTTGAACCTCGCGCACATCGACATGCCGGTGTCGCCGTCGGTGGTGCCGCCGATCGGCAGCGGTGACGGGCTGCCCTACTTCCTCGGGCCCCTGGGCTACCTGCGCCTGCACGGCCGCAACGCGGCGGACTGGTACGACCCGGCCAAGGGACGCGACGACAGCTACAACTGGATGTACGGTCGCGAGGAGGTCGAGACCTTTGCCGAGTACGCGCGCAAGCTCGCGGCTGCCGGCGGCGACACCTACGTGGTCACCAACAACCACTTCGGCGGCAAGGCCGTGGCCAACGGGCTCGAGCTCTTGGCTGCGCTGCGCGGCGCACCGGTCCCCGGTCCGCCGGAGATCGTCGCGACCTATCCCGACCTCGCCGACGTCGTGCGGCCCGAGGGCCAAGGCACGCTGTTCTAGCCGAGCGGTGCCGCCCGGCAGCCCCGGGCCTACTTGCCGCCGCCGCCGAAGAGCTTCTCGCCGATGCCACCAAGGCCGCCGAGGCCCTTCTTCTCAAGCTCCTTCTTGGCGGCGTCCTTGGCCGCCTCCTTGAGCTTCTCCTCGCCCTTGGCCTTGACCAGGTCTTGGACCAGCTTGAAAGGATCGGCTGCGGGGTCGGCCTCGAGGCTCGTGGTCAGCTCGACGCGGAAGGCTGCCAGCTCCTCGGCGCTGAGGTACTCATCGAGCTTCGGTGCGCTCGCGAGGGCGGCCGAGACCTTGGCCTCGATGGCTGCGCGGGCCTCGAGCTTGGCGGCCGCGAGCTCGGCTTCGAGCTTGGCCGAGGCCGCCGCTTCGAGGTCCTCGAGGGCCGCGCCCGGGTCGGTCACGTCGATGTCGAGCTCGGCACCGATCAGCTCCTCGAGCTTGCCGCCGATCTGCTTGTCGAACTCGTCCTGCAGGAGCTTCTTGCCGTCGTCGATCAGCTTCTTCTTCTCGGCCTCGACGAAGCTGGCGAGCTCCTTCGCGCCGGCATCGACCAGCGCCTTGCTGAGCGCCTTGGCGTCGAGCCTGAGGTTGAGGCCCTCGAGCGGACCGCGCACGTGGATCGGCAGGCGCAGCTCGGCGATCGGGAAGGTCTTCGAGCCCGACAGGCCCAGCTCGATGTCGCGCAGGGTGATGTCGAGGGGCATGTCCAGGTAGCCGGCGCGGCCGCCCTGCCAGGGTCCGTCGAGGCTCAGCTCGATCGTGCCGCCACGCAGCACCGAGCCCTCGCCGAGCTTGAGCATCGAGGTGATCGAGTCGACCTGGATGTTGCGCACGTTGAGCTCGATCGAGCCGGGGGCCAGTCCGCTCGGCAGGGTCACCGAGGTGCGGAAGAGGTCGCTCGTGGACTCGAAGACCATCTCCATCGCGCCGTCGACCAGGCTGGGCTGGCTGGAGAGGTTGTGGGCCGAGATCTGGAAGACCTCGCCCCCCAGCCAGGGGAGCTCGAGGCCTTCGACGGCCAGCTCGGAGACGAGCAGGGACGGCGCGCCTTGGAGCAGATGGCTGGCGGTGCGCTGGCCCAGGGGCAGCTCGGCTGTGGGCGTCTCTTCCTCGGCCTCGCTGTCCATCTTCTCGAGCCACTCGCGGGCCTGGGCGAGGCGCTCCTTCCAGACCTTCCAGTCCTTCAGGTAGTCGTCGATCGTGCCTTCACCCTCCTTGGGCTCTGGCACCTCGGGCTCGGGCGGGGCGCCCACGCGCACGCCCGGAACGGCGCGCTCGACGCCGCTCTTGGCGCTGCGCACCACGAGGCGCTCGACGTGCAGGCGCTTGCGCATCAGGTCGCTGCTGGCCACGTCGGCGCTCAGCTCGATCCCGCGGAACAGGTCGGTGTTGAGCGAGCGCGGGTTGGCGAAGGCGAGGTCGGTGACCTCGAGCTTGCCCTCGGCGATGTCGAGGTCGAGGCCGGCGATGTCGACGGTCGCGCCGTTGATCGCGCTGAGTCCCTTCGAGGCCTGGGTGCTGAGGATGCCCTCGGCCGCGGTCGACTGCAGCATCCAGACGCCGCCGACGAGCACCGCCAGGAAGGCGACCCCGACCGGGCGCAGCACGCCCTTGGGCTTCGCTTCGCTCTGGGCTCGGCCTCCACGTACGAGGATCAGCGTGGCCGCGATCGCGAGCAGCAGCCCGAGGGCGTAGCCGCCGGTGACCGTGTAGTACTCGAGGCCGAACAGCGCGAGGAAGGGCGCGTTGATCGCGGTCTGGAAGAGGCCCTGGGTGGGACCGTCGAGCAAGGCCACGCCGAGCTGGTAGGTGACCGAGACGGTGACCAGGGACAGCAGCTTGGTGACGATCCCGAGGCCGAGCACGGGCAAGAGCGGCGCGCGCAGCAGCAGCAGCATCCCGAGCAGGGTGACGTACAGTCCAGGCGCGACCCCCGGCCCGGGAGCGAAGCCGATGAGGCAGCCGATGAGGCAGCCGAGGAAGAGGCGTAGGACGGTAACCTTCGGGTGCGTGGCGGGAGCCACGGCGGGTGCGTTCGCTTGGGACATGGCGACATCCTAGCACCCCGTCCAGTGCGGGCTCGGGACAGGTCCGTCACCTCGCCCGATCGGCCCCTGGCGGCGGCCCCGGGAGGTTAGCTGTCCGCAAGGAAGCGTCCGGCGAGGGCAGGTCGCGGCCTTCGCGCCATCGCCTGGCCGAGCGGTCCGTACCACAAGCTATCCTGTACCGGGGTCGCTGCCCCGCCTCGAACCATGTGGCCCCTGCTCCTCCTGATCCCCTTCGGCCCGCTGGCCCTCTATGGCCTGCACCGGCTGACCCACCTCGCGCTGCTGGCTCGCACGCGGTCACGGCCGACGCCCTCGGCCACGCCGCCGGACGCCGAGCTGCCGACCCTGCTCGTTCAGCTACCGATCTACAACGAGCGCAACGTGGCGGCGCGCCTGGTCCGGGCGGCGGGGGAGCTCGACTGGCCCAGGGAGCGGCTGCGTCTGCAGGTGCTCGACGACTCGGACGACGAGACGCGCGCCATCGTCGACCACGAGGTGGCCAGCCTGCGCGCGGCCGGGCTCGACGCCGAGGTCCTGCGCCGAGGGGACCGCAGCGGCTTCAAGGCGGGCGCCCTCGCGGCAGGCCTGGCCCGCAGCGAGGCCGAGCTGGTCGCGATCTTCGACGCCGACTTCGTCCCGGACCCGGACTTCGCGCGGGCCCTCGTGCCCTACCTCGCCGATCCCGGGGTGGGCATGGTGCAGGCCGCCTGGGGACACCTGAACCGGGACGCGAGCGCGCTGACCCGCGCCCAGGCGACCCTGCTCGACGGCCACTTCCTGATCGAACACCGCGTGCGCCACCGGGCCGGGCTGTTCTTCAACTTCAACGGCACCGCCGGCATCTGGCGCCGCGCGGCGATCGACGCCGCCGGAGGCTGGAGCGACGCGACCCTGACCGAAGACCTCGACCTGTCCTACCGCGCCCAGCTCGCCGGCTGGCGCTTCGCCTTCGCGCCCGAGGTCGTCGTGCCCGCCGAGCTGCCCGTCGACCTGTCCGCCTTCGGCAGCCAGCAGCGGCGCTGGGCCCAGGGCGGCGTGCAGGTGCTGCGCCGGCTCTTCGGCAGCCTGGTGCGGGCCCGCCTCGGCACCCACGTGCGCCTCGAAGCCCTGGCGCACCTGACCGCGAACGTCGGCTACCCGCTGGTGCTCGTGCTAGCGCTCCTCTTGCCCGCCTCCCTGACCATGGGCCGTCCGCTGCCCGAGGGCTTGCAGCTCTTGGTGCTGCTCGCGGGGACCCTGCCGGTGGCGGCCTTCTACCTGGTCGGCCAGCGCCTGGCGGGGCGACCGCTGCTGCGCTCGTTGGTCGACGTCGTCCTGGCCCTCGCCCTGGGCATCGGCATCTCCTTCGCCCAGACCCGCGCCGTCGGACGCGGGCTCTTCACCCGCCGCGGGGTCTTCGTGCGCACGCCCAAGCGCGGCGACGCCGGCAGCCCCTACCCGGAGCTGCCGGCGCTGCCCTTCGGCGAGGCCGCGTTGACGCTCTGGATGGCCTGGGGCATCCACTGCGCCGCGGCCCAGGGGCTGTGGTGGTCGCTGCCCCTGCAGGTCCTGTTCCTGGCGGGCTTCGCTTGGGTCACGGCCGAGGGGCTACGCCGCCGGCTCGGCCCGGCGCCCGTCGGTGCCGCACCCCAGGTCGCCGAGCAGCGCTGAGCCCCGCGGCTCGCACCGGACCTAGCGGAAGTGGATCGTGCCCGGGCCCGACAGCCAGAGGCCGCCGCTCAGATCGACGAACAGCGCCTGGGTGCGGAAGGTCAAGGGCGGGCCGAGGTGGACCAGCCCCAGGGTCTGGCCGCCCCAGCCAAAGGGGTTGAGCTGGCCGGAGGTGACCAGGAAGCTCGCGCCGAGACCGAGGAAGACGTCGCCGTCGATGGCGGTGATCGGCGTCGGGCTCGCGGTCGCTTGGGACGCGAACAGGAAGAACAGGTCGCGGTCGTCGCCCTGGACCTGGAACTCGAAGTTGCCGTTGGGGTAGGGGGTGCTGGGCATGCTGAGCAGGCGCGGCTTGCCGGCGAGCTGGGTGAAGGTGCCGGCGGGCGCCTCGATGGCGAGGGAGCTGCCGGGGTCGGGCGCGCAGCCGGGGGTGAACATGCCGGTCACACCCGCCTGCAGGGTCCCGCCGCGCAGCTCGACGCTCGGCGCGGGGCCGCCCTTCGCGAGGACCTTGATGGCCGAGCCGCCGACGGCGCCGGTGCTGCAGCCGGCCTGGAAGATCGAGCCTCCGCCGCCGCCTTGGATCCCGGGCGCGATCAGCCGCACGTGGGAGTCGACGACGTGCACGCCGTCCCCGCCGGGGACCGGGCTGGTCAGGGTCGTGAAGAGCGGCGGTCCGTGGGAGCCGGTGGAGTCGACCTGGAAGGCGTGCACGGAGCTGCCGGACTCGACCACGAGGCCGTGGGCCGGCAGGTTGTTGCCGAGCGCATCCTGGAAGGCCGAGTTGCACTGCAGGAAGACCTCGGAGAGCACCACGTCGGCGCTGTCGATCACGTGCAGGGCGTGGCCGTCGTAGGTGTCGACGAAGACCTGCTCGATCCAGACGCGGCCCAGGTTGTGCTCGAGGCGCAGGGCCTCGCCCCAGACCCCGGTGATGCGGTTGACCGAGAGGTCGCGCAGGTGGAACTCCTGGCCGACAGCGAGGTTCTCGACGTGCACCGTGGGCTCGCCCGTGAGGAAGGTGGCTAGGCCGAACACGGCGCTGTTGCCCGCGCCCTGGAGGGTGAGGCCCTTGCCGTCGACGTGCAGCTGCTCGAGGTAGCTGCCGCTGGCGATGAAGATCAGGTCCCCGTCCGCGGCGGCGTCGATGGCGGCCTGGATCGAGGTGAAGTCGACCCCTGGACCAGCGGTGGTCGCGACCTGCCAGGTCCCGGCCGAAGCGACGGGGCAGAGGGCGAGGCAGGCAAGGGCGAGGGTCGAGAGCTGCATGGGGACCTTGGGTTGGGGTGGAGCCGAGCGGGGGGCGGACCGGGGTCCGGCGAACTCCAGCATAGGAGTCAAGCTGGATGCCGGGGGGTCCCTCATGCGGACCGCTGCCCCAGGGGCCCCAGAAGCGGGGCCGGGGGGGGGGGGGGCGGGGCGGGGCCCCCCCCCCCCCCGCGGCGGGCGGGGGGGGGGGGGGGCGGAGGGCGGGGGGTGGGGGGCCACAAGCAAAGG
>JARGPD010000005.1:2933-31841 GCA_029212845.1 Planctomycetota bacterium | reverse complement strand
GGCCCTCTTGCGTCCCGGGGCCCCTGGGGCCCCTGACGGGGCCTGGGCGGGGGCCGCGCGCTCGCGTCCCCGGCCCTGGCCAGCTGCTTGCCTTGGGGCGCGGCCTAGATCTTCGCGAGGAAGTCGACCAGGTCCATCTTCGTGACGACCGCCTTGAGGTTCTTGTCGTCGTCGACGACCAGGCCCACGTTGCCGGTCGAGAAGAGCTCGGTCAGGGTGCCGGCGTCGTCGCCCTTGTTGATCGTGACCACGTTGCGGAACATGACCTCGACGACCGAGGACGACAGGGCGGCGCGGCCCTCGACGAGCCGGGCGAGCAGGTCGCTCTCGGTGATGATGCCGATCACGCGCGTGCCGTCGAGCACGGGCAGCTGGCTGATGCCGTGCTCCTTCATGACCATCACCGAGTCGGCCACGGTGTCCGAGCTGGCCGCCGACCAGATCTCGGTCGAGTGGCCCATCGAGCGCACCAGGTCCTCGACGCTCTGGGCTTCCCAGCTGCGCTCGGCGAAGCCGTTCTCGCGCATCCAGGTGTCGTCCATGAACTTGGTCATGTAGTTGCGGACCGAGTCGGGCAGGATCACGACGATGCGCTTGTCCGGCCCGTACTTCTCGGCGATCTTGCGCGCGGCCCAGACGGCGCCGCCCGAGCTGCCACCACAGAGCAGGCCTTCCTGGCGGATCAGGCGGCGCGCCATCAGGAACGACTCGCGGTCCTCGGTCTTGACCCACTCGTCGATCATGTCGGGCCACAGCACGTCCGGCACGAAGTCGTAGCCGACGCCCTCGACCTTGTAGCTACCGATCTCGCCGGGACCGGCGAGGATCGAGCCGACGGGGTCGACGCCGACGACCTTGAGGTCGGGCAGGACCTCCTTCAGGCGCTTGGCCGTGCCCGAGATCGTGCCGCCGGTGCCGGCGCCGGCGACGAGGATGTCGAGCTGCCCGCCGGTCTGGGCGAGGATCTCCTCGGCCGTGCCGTAGTAGTGAGCGTTGGGGTTGTCCGGGTTCGAGTACTGGTCGAGGATGTGCGAGTTCGGTAGGGACTTCTGGAGGTCGTTGGCGATGCTGATGTGGCTGTCGGGATCGTCGAACGCGGCCTCGGTGGGGGTGCGGATGATCTCGGCGCCGAGGGCCTCGAGCACGACCTGCTTCTCGTGGCTCATCTTCTCCGGCATGGTGATGATCATCCGGTAGCCACGCACCGCAGCGGCGAGCGCCATGCCGATGCCGGTGTTGCCCGAGGTCGGCTCGATCAGCGTGTCGCCGGGCTTGATGCGGCCGGACTTCTCGGCCTCGAGCAGCATGCGCTTGCCGATGCGGTCCTTGACCGAACCGCCCGCGTTGAAGAACTCGCACTTGGCGAGGATCTCGCAGCCCGTGTGGGCGCCGATCTTGTTGAGGCGGACGAGGGGCGTGTCGCCGATGGCGTCGAGGATCGAGTCGAAGGTGCGCGTCACGGTACGGGCGGGGTAGGGGGAGGACGAGTCAGGGGTGAGGGGGGTGATTCTAACGACTGGGATGGCGGTTGGCGGCGTCCCGCCTTGCCATGCGGGCCATGGGGGTGAGAGAATCGTCCCCGATGAGCCTCACCTACCAGCATGCCCACGGCCTCGGCGCGGCCGAAGCCCGCCGGCGCCTGCTCTCCAAGGCCGCCGAGCATGGGGTCGAGGTGGCCTTCGACCCGGGCTCAAAGGAGCGCGGGGAGGTGCGCGCAGCCTCGCCCCTGGGCAAGGTCGTGGCGCGCTTCGCCATCGGTGACGCGGCGCTCGACGTCGAGGTGGTCAAGAAGCCGGCCTTCGTCTCGGGTGGCATGGTGCGCTCGGCCCTCCAGGAGGGCCTGTCCAAGATCCTGGGCTGAGGGGCGGGGGCGCACGATGATCCTGCTCCCGTACCACGTGGTGCTGGTGGCCGCGGGGCTGGGCCTGGTCTTCGCTCGGCTGGCGGACTGGTCGGTGGCCCCGACCTGGCCGCTCTGGGTGCTCTTGCCGCTCTTGCTCTTGGTGCCCCTCGAGCGGCGGCTCGCCCTGGTCGCCGAGCGGCGGCTGCCCCACTTCCTGGACCAGGAGCGCTCCGGTCCCGGGCGCCTGGTCGTTCGCCTGGTGCGGCTCGTCACCGGCGCCCTGGCCTACACCGCGCCCCTGCAGGTCCAGGCCCTGGCCATCTGGCAGACCGGCCTCGTCGACTGGAGCGGGACGCACCTGCTCGAGGTCCGCTCGGCCTGGAGCGACCTCGCCTGGCTGCCGCTCCTGGCGCCGCTCTTCGCCGCGCACCTCTTGGCCGTCCTGGACCCCGGCGCTCGTCGCCGCTTCGGCCTCCCGGCACGGCGCGGCGCGGGTCTGCGCCTGCGCTGGCAGCTGTTCACCTGGGGAGTCGTGCTCCTGTACCTAGGCCTCTCGACGATCGCCTCGCGCTGGGATGCCCTGCGCGTCTGGACCGAGGAGTCGAGCCTCGCGAGCCTCGGCTTCACGGCCGCGCTGCTGCTCCTGATGCTGCTCCTGGTGCCGCGCCTTCTCTTGGCGCTGCTCGACACGGCGCCGCCCTCGCCCCTGCACCGGCGCCTGGCGGAGTCGCCGCGCTTCGCGGGCGTGTCCTTCCGGCTCTTGGAGTGGCGCACCGAGGACGAGCTCGCCAACGCGATGGTCCTGGCGATGCCCTTCGGGCCGCGGCCCGTGCTGTTCACCGACGCCTTCCTGGCGCGCCTGAGCCTGGCGGAGTTCGAGGCCGTCCTGGCCCACGAGCTCGGCCATGTCGAGCGCCGTCACGTCGGGCTGATGACCAGCTGGGTGGTCGGCGGCGCCCTGGCCTTCGACCTCCTGGCGACGCGCTACCTGACCCCGGCCGAGCTCGACGGGAACCTCGGCGTCGGCCTCGCGGTGCTGTTCCTCGTTGGGGTGCTCGCCGCCGTCGGCTTCCTCTCGCGGCGGCTCGAGCTGGAGGCCGACCTGACCGCCCTCGAGGCCACCGGCGACTGGCGCGGGCTGGTCGGCGCCCTCGAGCGCTCGGGCCACGGGCGGCGGCGGCGTTCGGGCTGGCGCCACTTCTCGATCCAGCGCCGGGTCGACTTCCTCCGCGCGGCCGCCCGGGACCCGGGGGTCGGCCAGCGCCTGGTCCGCAGCCTGCGACCCGCGCGGATGCTCGGGCCGCTGCTGCTGGTCGCGACCCTCGGGGCGACGCTCTTCGCCTACGCCGAGCGCGCGCATGTCGAGGGCCTGTGGATCGACCTGCGGCGTGGTGAGGTCGAGCGCGCAGCCGAGCGCTTCGCGGGGCTGGGAGCCAGCGAGCGGCAGGAGCTCTGGCTCTCCAGCAGGACCCGGGTGTATGGCGACCTGGAGCGCGCCCTGACCGCCGAGGAGCGACTGGCCTACCTCGAGGACCTGCTCGAGCTCGGTCGCAGCGTGTCGATCGACGGCCGGGTCGACGCGGCCCAGCTGGGCGAGCTGGCGCTCGGGACCGAGGACGCGCACGTCCGCCGCCAGCTCCTGGACCTGGCGCTGCTCTCTGACGGCGAGGCGCACCCGGGCCTGTTCTGGCTGGCGCTCGAGCTGTCCTCGCCACCGCCGCACGGCGTCCAAGGGGTCGAGCCGTCGTGGCTGCCGGTCCCCTGGGACGAGCTGGCCCTCGAGCTGCGCGACGTCAGGGCGCGTCGGTGACCAGCTTCAGCTCGGACTCGAGCTGGTCGAGATCGAACTCCTCCATCTCGAAGGGGAAGTCCGGCAGGCGGCCGGGGCCGTAGATCTCGGCGTAGGTCTGGGTCTCGGTGCTGGAGACGCGCCGGTTGATGTGGAAGCGCGTCAGCTCCGAGGGGCAGCGCAGGCCGGCGGCGGCGCACAGCTCCATCAGGGTGTGCACCGTCTCGTGCTGGTAGTTCATGACGCGCACGCGCTTGTGCCCGACGACGAGGCCGGCGACGAGGTGCTCGTCCTGGGTCGCGACGCCCACCGGGCAGACGTTCGAGTTGCAGCGCAGGGCTTGGATGCAGCCGAGGGCTAGCATCATGCCGCGGGCCGAGGCGCACAGGTCGGCGCCCATCGCTAGGCGCTGTGCCATCTGGAACGCGGTCAGGATGCGGCCCGACGCGATCAGCTTGATCTCGTCGCGCAGGCCGTAGCGGGCGAGCAGGTCGTCGACGACCGGCAGGGCGTCGGCGAGGGGCGAGCCCATCGAGTTGGCGAACTCGAGCGGCGCGGCGCCGGTGCCTCCCTCGCCGCCGTCGATCGTGATGAAGTCCGGCGTGAGGCCGGTGTCGATCATCGCGAGGCAGAGCTCTTCGAACTCGCTGTGGGAGCCGACGCAGAGCTTGAAGCCGACCGGCTTGCCACCCGACAGCCCGCGCAGGTGGTCGACGAAGCGCAGCAGGGCTTCGGGACCGTGGAAGGCGGTGTGGAAGGGCGGGGAGATGACGTCGGCGCCCTTCGGGACGCCGCGGATCTCGGCCACCTCGTCGGTGATCTTCTCCTTGGGCAGGATCCCGCCGTGGCCGGGCTTGGCGCCCTGGCTGAGCTTGATCTCGATCATCTTGACCTGCTCGAGCTGGGCCTTCTCGGCGAAGACCTCGTCGCTGAAGCGCCCCGTCTCGTCGCGGCAGCCGAAGTAGCTCGTGCCGATCTGCCAGACCAGGTCGCCGCCGTGCTCGAGGTGGTGGGGGCTGATGCCACCCTCACCCGTGTTGTGGAAGAAGCCGCCGTCCTTCGCGCCGCCGTTGAGCGCCGCGATCGCGTTCTTGGAGAGGGCGCCGTAGCTCATCGCCGAAACGTTGAGGAGCGAGGCGGAGTAGGGCTGCTCGCAGTGGCTGCCGCCGATGAGGATGCGGCTCTCGGTGGCCGGCGTGCGCTCGGGGTACATGGAGTGGTTCATCCACTCGTAGCCGATGGCGGTGACCTCCTTCTGGGTGCCGAAGGGGAGGGTCGCGAGCTCTTTCTTGGCGCGCTGGTACACGATCGAGCGCACCTCGCGGCTGAAGGGCCGACCGTCCTGGTTGGACTCGACGAAGTACTGGTTGATCTCCGGGCGGATCAGCTCGAGCAGGTAGCGCATGTGCCCGAGGACCGGGAAGTTGCGCAGCACCGCGTGGCGCGTCTGGAACATGTCCCGGACACCGAGGGCCGTCAAGGGGACCAGGGCGCCGAAGCTCCACCAGAAGGGGGACCAGGTGAACGAGACGGCGGCTGCGAGGGCCATGGTGGCGCCCGCGACGGGGAGGAAGAGGTGTCGCATGGGGAGTCGGATGGTTTCCGTCTCCCTGCATCGGGTGCCCGAGCTACAGACCTTGAGCACCCGCCCGAATCCCCCGACCGCGGAGCAGGCCATCGGCGGGACTGGCGGCGGGAGGCCAGACCGCGGCGGTGGCGAAGGAGGGCAGGCGAACGGGGGCAGGAGGCGCGGCCCGGGGGCCAACCGGGTGGGTCTGCCGAGGTGCGTAGACCAGCGTCCGAGGTCGACAACCGTCGGCCACAGGCCGCAAGGAGGTCGCCCTTGGCCCACGCGTTGGCCACCGCACCAGCCCGTAGACCTGATGATCCGGCAGGTCACCCCGCCTCTCTCGACCTACCGGCTGCGACCCACCGGCTGCGACCCTGCTGCCTGACCCCTGCGGTTGGGCTAGCGGGTGGTCGGGGGGTGCAGCTTGGTGTGGAGCGCGGTGTAGATGTTGGCCTTGGCCTGGTCCGAGATCGGGTCGTCGCCCAGGTAGACGTCGAAGAGGGCCTGGCAGAGGTGCAGGTTCTTGACCTGGGGGAAGCGCTTGCCATCGACCACGGCTTGCAGCCGGCCGCCCTCGGTCCAGGTGAAGTCCATGACCTGGTCCTCCTCGGCTTCCTTCTCGAAGAAGCCCCGGAAGGTCGCGAGCGAGGCCTTGGCGGCTGCGAGCTCGGCGGCGGACTCGGCCGGCGTGGCCTCCTTGGTGGCCTCCACGGCCGCCTCCATGCGCGGCCAGAGGCTGTCCTCGAAGGCCTCCGCCATGGTGTCGGCGTCCACGTCCCGGACCATCACCAGCCGGATCGAGCGACCGAAGCCGTCCGTCAGGAGCGCCTTGCGGAACTCGTCGCTGTCCTGGAGCTTCTTGACGGTGAGGTCCCCGGCGGCCTTGCGCAGGCCCTCGAGGGCCGTGGACTCGTCGATGTAGAAGCCCAGGGCATACACCTTGAACTTCATGAGGAACTTCTTCTTCACCCGGACCCCCATGCCCGCGAGCTGGTGCCGGGTCTGCTTGTCGATCTGCAGCTCGATCGGGAAGCGCACCTCGGTGCTGGGCTCCTCGACGGTCGGGATCGGCTTGGCGGGCCCATCCTGGGGGGTGAGGGCCGCAAGGGCGGGCAAGGCGGCGAGGGCGAGGACGGCGAGGATGCGCATGGGAGACTCCTGGATGGGTTGGGCTCCGGGGGGAGGCGCCGAGTATCGACGATCCAAGAGCCGGGCGCGAGGCCCCCGAGAGGGAACCGAAGCTTCAGCTCTTCCTTATTAACAGGGGAGCGGGGTGGAAACGGTCGTATTTCCAGCGATAATGGGCCTTTGCGCACTTCCAGGTATCCCTGACGCGGTCGGCACCCCGCCGGCCCTGCCAGCCCCCCCAGACGCCCCCCGATGACCGACAACGGAGACTCTCCGCCGCCGAGCACCGCCGTCAACCATGGCCGCATCGACCCCCGGTCGATCACCACGGAGATGAGCGAATCGTACCTCAACTACGCGCTCAGCGTCATCCACTCGCGGGCCCTGCCCGACGTCCGGGACGGCCTCAAGCCCTCCCAGCGCCGGATCCTGGTGGCCATGAACGACCTGAAGCTGCGGCCCAGCGCGAAGTACCGCAAGTGCGCGAACATCGCCGGCCACACCTCGGGTGAGTACCACCCCCACGGCGAGTCGGTGATCTACCCGACGCTCGTGCGGATGGCCCAGAGCTTCAGCCTGCGCTACCCGCTGATCGACGGCCAGGGCAACTTCGGCTCGATCGACGGCGACCCGCCCGCGGCCATGCGATACACCGAGGCGCGCATGGACGGCTCGGCGGTCGAGATGCTGACCGACCTGGACAAGGAGACGGTCGACTACCAGCCCAACTACGACGACCGCCTGCTCGAGCCGACGGTCCTGCCGGGGCGCTTCCCGAACCTGCTCTGCAACGGCTCGGACGGCATCGCGGTCGGCATGGCCACCAGCCTGCCGCCGCACAACGTGACCGAGGTCATCGCCGGCCTGCGCGCCGTGCTGAACGACTCCGACGTCACCCTGCGCGAGCTGTGCGAGTTGATCACCGGTCCGGACTTCCCGACCGGCGGCATCATCATGGGTCGCTCGGGGATCCTGCAGGCCTACTCGACCGGTCGCGGGCGCGTGATCGTGCGCTCGAAGTTCCACGTCGAAGAGATCAAGACGCGCGAGCAGCTGGTCTTCACCGAGATCCCGTACCAGGTCCGCAAGACCGGGATCATCGAGAAGATCGTCGAGGTCGTGAAGGACGGCCGCGTGACCGGCATCAGCGACGTGCGCGACGAGTCGGACCGCGACGGCATCCGCCTGGTCGTGATCCTGAAGAAGGGCGAAGACCCCCAGGTCATCGTCAACCAGCTCTTCCAGTACACGCCGCTGCAGTCGACCTGCAGCATCATCAACCTGGCGATCGACAACGGCCAGCCGCGCACGCTCGACCTGCGCCACCTGCTCGACGCCTACCTGAACCACCGCACGGCGGTCATCCGACGCCGGACGATGTACCTGCTGCGCAAGGCGGAAGAGCGCCAGCACATCGTCGAGGGCCTGCGCATCGCCGTCGGCAACATCGACGAGGTCATCGCGATCATCCGCGCGGCCAAGGACACCGACCAGGCCAAGGCCAACCTGAGCGCGCGCTTCGAGCTGTCGAAGGCCCAGTCCCAGGCGATCGTCGACATGCGCCTCGGCCGGCTGACCGGACTCGAGCGCGAGAAGCTCGAGGCCGAGTACGAGCAGCTGGCCGCCGAGATCGCGGACTACAACGACATCCTCTCGCGCAAGGAGCGCGTCGACGGGATCATCCGCGAGGACCTCGACGACATCGAGAAGCGCTTCGGGGACCCGCGTCGCACCGAGATCTCCCGCGAGGAGGTGGCCGGCAACTTCAACATCGAAGAGCTGATCACCGAGGAGATGATGGTCGTGACCTTCTCGCGCTCGGGCTACGTCAAGCGCGTGTCGCTCGACGAGTACCGCGCCCAGAGTCGCGGCGGTACCGGCGTGAAGGGCTCCGACAGCAAGGAGGGCGACGTCCTGCGCTCGCTCTTCGTCGCGAACACCCACGACTACGTGCTGTTCTTCTCCAACGCCGGCAAGGTGTACTGGAAGAAGGTCTACGAGCTGCCCGAGGGCTCGCGCACGTCGAAGGGGCGCTCGATCAACAACGTGCTGCCGATCGGCCCGGACGAGAGCATCACCGACGTGCTGCGCGTGCGCGCCTTCGACGGCGACCGCTCGGTGGTCTTCACCACGGCGGCGGGCACGGTCAAGAAGACCGCCCTCGAGGCCTACTCGCGTCCGCGCACCGCGGGCATCATCGCGATCAAGCTGGCCGAGGGCGACGCCGTCGTCAGCGTGGCCCTGTCGAGTCCCGGCGACACGATCGTGATCGCGACGGCCAAGGGCCGCGCGGCACGCTTCGACGAGGCCGCCGTGCGCCAGATGGGTCGCAACGCCGGCGGTGTGCGCGGCATCCGCTTGAAAGAGGGCGACTCGGTCATCGGCATGGTCGTGACCGCGACCACCGACGCGACGATCGTCACCGCCTGCGCCCACGGCTACGGCAAGCGCACGCCCATCGACGACTACCCGATCAAGGGGCGCGGCAACATGGGCGTGATCAACATCAAGGTCACCGACCGCAACGGCCCGGTGGTCTCGATCGCGCGCTGCCACGATGGCGACGACATCATGTTCATCACCGAGGGCGGCATGATCGTCCGCTCACCCGCCGAGGAGCTGCGCCCGATGGGCCGCAACACCCAGGGCGTGCGCCTCGTCAAGACGAAGGCCGACGACAGCATCGTCGCCGTCGAGATCGTGCGCTCGGACGACATCGAGGAAGAGGCCGCCGGCGTCGAGGAGGAAGGTGCCAACGCGCCGGCCGTCCAGAGCGCAGTGACCGACGCGGACAGCGAGCCTGGCGACGAGCCCGAAGCCGAAGCCGACGACGAGGAGACCGAGGAGTAGCGATGGCCCTCATCGATCAGCTGAACGACGACCTGAAGGCGGCCATGAAGGCCAAGGACACGGTCACCCGCGACACCCTGCGGATGGTCCTGACCTTGACCAAGAACCAGCGCATCGAGCTCGGCCGCGAGCTCGAGGACGCGGACGTGATGGCCTGCCTGCAGCGCAGCGTGAAGACGCGTCGTGACTCCATCGAGCAGTACGAGAAGGCGGGCCGCGACGAGCTCGCGGCGATCGAGAAGGGCGAGATCGCCGTGCTCGATCGCTACCTGCCGAAGCTGCTCAGCGAGGACGAGACGCGCGCGCTCGTGAGCGCCAAGATCGCCGAGCTGGGCCTGACCCAGAAGCGCGAGCTCGGCCAGCTGATGAAGGCGGTCCTCGGCGAGCACCAGGGCACGGTCGACGGCAAGCTGGTCTCGCGCCTCGCGGGCGAGCAGCTCGCCTAAGGGTCCTTGGCCTTGAACCTCGGTGCCTCCCACGGGCGCCCGACCCCGCAGCCTGGGGTCGGGCGCTCGCGTGTGGGACAGGGCGGGCTCGGGGAGCGGCGCCGGTGAGCGAGCGCGGCACCCCTGTCGCCGGCCGCCACAGCCGGCTGCTGCGCCGCACGGTCTTCGTGTCGGTGCTGACCTTCGCCAGCCGCATCCTCGGCTTCGTGCGCGAGGTCATCTCGGCCGCGATCTTCGGCGACAAGGCGGGCATCTTCGACGCCTTCATCACGGCCTGGCGCATCCCCAACCTCTTCCGCCGCTTCCTCGGCGAGGGGGCCCTCTCGACCGCCCTCGTCACGCGCCTGACCGAGGTCGACCACAGCGAGGGGCTCGAGGCCGGACGTCGCCTGTTCTGGGACACCCTGCGCCTGGTGGCCGGCATCCTGGCCCTGCTCTCGGGCGCGGTGATGCTGCTGGCCCACCTCGCGCCAGACCTGGCTCCCGACGCCCTGCTCGCGGGCGTGCTCGGCAAGGACCATGGTGCGGTGCTCGAGCTGACCGTGCGGCTGATGCCGTTCGTGATCCTGATCTGCCTGTCGGCGATCCTCGGCGGCGCGCTCAACGTGCGCGACCACTTCCTCGCGCCGCTGCTCGCGCCGGTCCTGCTCAACGCCGGCTGGATCCTCGCGCTGGTGCTGATCGGCATGCACTTCGGCTGGGTCTCACCCTTCGAGGCGGTGACGGACAGCTCGGCCGCGCCTGCATCTCCAGCCGCCCTGCCTCCCGCGGAGCTGGCCCGGCAGCTGGACATGACCCGCGCCCTGGCCTGGGGCGTGCTGGCGTCTGGCGTGCTCCAGCTGGTCTGCCAGGTGCCGGCCCTCTTCCGCACCGGCTTCCTCGGGGGTCAGGCCGCGCCGGACGAGACCCCCTCGACGGCCTCCTCCCGGAGCGGCGCGTGGTCGGTGCTCAAGGTCAGCGCGCCGCTGGCCTTCGGCGCCGCGATCTATCAGGTCAACGTGATGGTCGACGGCTTCATGGCCGAGGCCCTGCTGCCGGACGGCGGTCCGACGGCCCACTACTACGCCAACCGGGTGCAGCAGTTCCCCTTCGCGCTGATCGCCCTGGCGGCCACCAGCTCGGTCTTCCCGCGGCTCAAGGTGCTCGGCCACGAGCGTGACCTCAGCGGCCTGCGCTACCTGCACGACCGCACCCAGCTGGCGGTGGCCTTCCTGGCCCTGCCCGCCGCCGTCGGCCTGCTGATGCTGGCGCGCCCGATCACGAGCCTTTTGTTCGAGCACGGCGCCTATGGCCCTGACGGCGTGGCCCGGGTGTCGGCCGCCCTGGCCATGCTGGCCCTGGCCCTGCTGCCGGCGGGCTGCGTGAGCCTGGTGACCCGCGCCTACTACGCGATCGACGACTTCCGCACCCCGGTCGTCGTCTCGAGCCTGCTGCTGTTCGTCAACATCGGGCTCAACCTCGCGCTGGTGCGCTGGGTGGGCATGGACGTCGAGGGCCTGGCCCTCGCGACCGCGATCACCAGCTGGCTGAACCTGGCCTTCCTCCTGCCGCCGCTACTGCGGCGCCTCCCGCGGGCGAAGCTGCCGGCGGACGAGCAGGTCTCCATCGGCCGCCGCCTGGTGCCCATGGTCCTGGCCGCGCTCTTCGCGGGCGGCGCAGCCTGGGGCGCCCGCGAGGTGGTCTGGGGACTGGCCGAAGGACTCGGCCGGAACCTCGGCGGGAGCCTGGCCCTGGGGGCCGGCGGCCTGGCCGGGGTGCTGGGCTACTTCGCCGCCGTGGCCGCCCTAGGCGTGCCCGAGTGGCGCGAGCTGCGCTCCAAGCTGGCAGCCCGCCGCGGGGCCTGAGACCCACCCGCCCTAGCCGCCAAGAAGGGGTCCCCGCAAGACCGCCGGAAGGGGGGTCTAGGCCTTCCCAAAGCGGGGAGTCCCCTAAGTGCCTTGACCACAATATCTAGTGGAGCCCTTCAGTTAATTCACTTGATGCACCTACCCCTAGCCTTCACGATTGAATTCGCGCGGTCGACCGTCCGGTTGCGCAGCCATTCCGTCTAAGGTGTTTCCCTGTCAGGCTTTATAGCGCTTTGACGGGGTCGCGTTCTAGGCGAACGGTCCACCCCCTCAATCACCCGCGAACCGAAGTAGGGCCTGCCCTTGAAGACGATCGATACCAACGCTGACGTCACCGATACGACCCCCGTGGAGCCCCAAGCCCAGCTCGAGCAGCTCGATCCGCCCGCGGATCTGCCGAACCCGAGCCTGACGAACAACGCGGTGGAGGTCCTCAAGCGCCGCTACCTGCGCAAGGACCCCGACACCGGGGCGGTGATCGAGACCCCGCGACAGCTCTTCTGGCGCGTCGCGACCCACATCGCCAAGGCCGAGTTCGCCTTCCCTGGCTCCTCGCCCGACCGGACCCTCGCGGTCGCCAAGGAGTTCTACGAGCTCATGGCCAAGCGCGTCTTCATGCCGAACAGCCCGACGCTGATGAACGCCGGCCGCGAGATGGGCATGCTGAGCGCCTGCTTCGTGCTGCCCGTCGAGGACTCGATCGAGGGCATCTTCGACTCGGTCAAGGCGACCGCGCTGATCCAGAAGGCTGGCGGCGGCACCGGCTTCAGCTTCTCGCGCCTGCGCCCGCGCGGGGACCTCGTCGCCAGCAGCGGCGGCACCACCGAGGGGCCGATGTCCTTCATCAAGGTCTTCAGCAAGGCGACCGAGGCGATCCAGCAGGGCGCCTTCCGCCGCGGCGCCAACATGGGCATGCTGCGCATCGACCACCCGGACATCTACGAGTTCATCCACTTCAAGGACGACCTCTCCCAGCTGACCAACTACAACATCTCGGTCTCGATCACCGACCGCTTCCTCGACACGCTGAGCTCTGACCCCACGTCCGAGCACCAGGTGATGAACCCGCGCACGAAGGAGTGGACCCCGCTCCCGAAGCTGGACGCGGACGGCGCGCCGACCGAGGAGCTGTGGACCGTCGGTGAGCTCTGGGACATGATCGTCGAGCACGCCCACCGCACGGGCGAGCCGGGCATCATCTTCATCGATCGCATCAACGAGAAGAACCCGATCAAGAACATCGGCCTGATCGAGGCGACGAACCCCTGCGGCGAGCAGCCCCTGCACCCCTACGACTCGTGCAACCTCGGCTCGATCAACATCGGTCGCTTCGTGCGCTCGGGCAGTGGTGAAGAGCCGGCGGCCTTCGACTGGGACGGCTTCAAGGCGACGATCCACACGTCGACGCGCTTCCTCGACAACGTGATCGAGGTCAACGAGTACCCGCTGCCGCAGATCGACCAGATGTCGAAGACCACGCGCCGCATCGGCCTGGGCGTGATGGGCTTCGCCGACGCGCTCTACAAGCTGGGCATCGCCTACAACTCGGAGGAGGGCTGCGCCTTCGGCGAGGAGATCATGCGCGTGCTCAACGACGAGTCCCACAGCGCCTCGGAGATGCTGGCCGAGGAGCGCGGCGTCTTCCCCGCCTGGGAGGGCTCCGACTGGGAGGCCAAGGGCCGCCGGTTGCGCAACAGCTACACGACGACGATCGCGCCGACCGGCACGATCTCGATCATCGCCGACTGCTCGGGCGGCATCGAGCCGATGTTCAGCCTGGCCTTCGTGCGCCAGATCATGAAGGACTCGGCCGGCAAGCCGACCGTGCTCAAGGAGGTCAACTACGTCTTCGACGAGATGGCCCGCGACCAGGGCATCTTCTCCGAGGAGCTGGTCGATCGCATCATCGAGGAGGGCAGCGTCGCCCACATCGACGAGGTGCCCGACGAGTTCAAGCGCGTCTTCGTGACGGCCCACGACATCACGCCCTACTGGCACATGCGCATGCAGGCGGCGTACCAGCGCCACTGCGATGCGTCGATCAGCAAGACGATCAACTTCCCGAACGAGGCGACCGTCGACGACGTGCGCGAGATCTACGAGCTCGCCGTGGCCTCGGACGTGAAGGGCGTCACCGTCTACCGGGATGGCTGCCGCGAGATGCAGCCGATGGCCCTCAAGGCCAAGGAGGCACCCCTCGCCGGCCAGATTCAGCCGGATGGCGCGGTGCCGGATCCGATCCCGGTGCGCCTGCCCGAGATCATGCCGAGCCTGCGCATTCGCCAGTCGACGCCCTTCGGCAACATGCACGTGAAGGTCAGCGTCGACCCGAAGTCGGGCCGCGCCCGCGAGGTCTTCGCACAGCTCGGCAAGGGCGGCGACGTCGCCAACTCCGACCTCGAGGCGATCTGCCGCCTGCTGTCGCTCTGGCTGCGCTCCAACGGCAGCCTCGAGCTGGCGATGAAGCAGCTGAGTGGCATCGGCTCGAGCTTGACCGTGCCGACCAAGGACGGCCGCATCATGAGCCTCGGCGACGGGCTCGCCTACGCCCTGCGTCGCTACGTCGTGGCGCGGGACAAGTTCGGCCTCGAGGCGCTGCTGCTCGGCCAGGTCGATGCCAGCCAGGTCGACATGCCCCAGAAGTCGGGCGCGGGTCCGGTCGGGAGCCAGGGCGGCCCCCAGGGTGCCGAGCGCTTCAAGCTCAAGTGCCCCCAGTGCGAGTCCGCCCTCGCCTTCGAAGAGGGCTGCGCCAAGTGCTACGGCTGCGGCTACAGCCAGTGCTAGACACGGGGCGACGCCGGTGACCGCCTAGCACCGCGCGCGACCCGCAGCTTTCGAGAACGACCGCCGAGCTTCCAGCTCGGCGGTCGTTCTCTGCCGTCACCCTCCCCTCGCGCCCGCGGTCGTTCACGGATCACCCACGGATCACCCACGGATCATTCCGGGGGGACGAAGCAGTAGCCCTTGCCGTAGACCGAGCGGATCAGGCGCGAGCCCTCGCGGCCGAGCTTGCGGCGCAGGCGACCTACGGCGACGTCGACGACGTTGGTTCCCGGGTCGAAGTTCATGTTCCAGACCTCGCTCAAGAGCACCTCGCGCGAGACCGTGGCGCCGCTCGCGCGGACGAGGGTGGCGAGCAGCTCGAACTCGAGCCGCGCGCAGCCGAGCTCGCGCTCCTGGTACCAGACCCGACGCAGCCCGAGGTCGATGCGCAGGGGGCCGTGCTCGATCCGCGGCATGGCCCGGCGCCGGCCGACGACGGAGTTCACGCGCGCGATCAGCTCGCGCAGGCTGAAGGGCTTGGAGACGTAGTCGTCGGCACCGAGCTCGAGCCCGTGGATGCGGTCCTCGGTCGTCTCGCGAGCGGACACGAAGATGACCGGCACCTCGCGCCCGCGGGCGCGCAGCTCGGTGAGGCAGTCCCAGCCGGTGCGCACGGGCATCATCACGTCGAGCAGCACCACGTCGACCGGCAGGCCTCGCCCCGAGCCGAGCAGCGCGAGGGCCTGCTCCCCGTCCTCGGCCAGGGTCACGGTGAGGCCTCCGGCCTCCAGGCCCTTGGCCATGTACTTGCGGAACACGGGGTCGTCATCGACGACGAGCGCGTGGACACGGGGATCGTCGGTGGGGGCCTGCATCGAGCGGGTGAGGTCGAAGTGGACGGGACCCGTGGGAGTGGTGTTGGTCCTCATGGCGGCTAGGGGGCACAGGTCCAACCTAGGTCCCGGGCCGCGATCCGGCGACTCCCTCCGGGGCCGCAGCGCCGAAGATGATGATCTTCTCATGTTTGCGCCGCGGGCCGAGGTGCGGCTGCGGCCAGCCCAGGGCCCGCTATGCTGGCGGCGATGCGCTCGATCCGAAACCGCATGATCGTCTACGTGCTGGCCGGCGGGGGGCTGCTCCTGGCCGCGGGTGCGACCTTCCTGCAGGTGCGCATCGGTGACGTGCTGCAGGAGGGCTTCGACGACGCGCTGGTCTCCAAGGTCAGCGCCCTCGCGACCCTGGTCACCGTCGACCCCGAGAGCTACACGGGCATCGAGTTCAACTTCGGGGACGAGTTCATGCCCGAGTTCGAGGACGAGGACGGCGCGGAGTACTTCCAGCTCGTCTTCGCCGACGGCCGCCCGATCGAGCACTCCAAGCAGCTCGGCCTCGGCTCGCTCGGCTTCCGCGCGGGCGGCGACGCCGAGCCGGTGCTGCGCGACCTGGTCCTGCCCGATGGCCGCCGCGGTCGCGCGGTCGAGCTGGACTTCATCCCGCAGAACGAGGGCGAGGACTTCGGCCCGTGGATCGGGGACAGCGACGAGGAGGTTCATGCCGGGGTGTCCGGCGCGACCCGCGACTTCGAGGCGCGCTTCCCCGGGGCCGGCGTGACCCTGGTCCTGGCGCGCAGCCGCGAGGGGCTCGACCGCGACATGGGCATGCTGCGCGTGGCGACGGTGAGCGTCAACCTGGCCATCCTGGTCGGGCTCGGGCTGGTGCTGCTGGCGGCCGGTCGCATGGTCACGCGCCCGATGACGCGCATCGGCCGCGACCTGATGGCGATCGACCCGAGCAGCATCACGAGCCGCGTCGAGCTCGACGGCTGCCCGCGCGAGATCGCGCCGCTGGTGGTCCAGGTCAACGCGATGCTCGAGCGCTTCCAGGCGGGGCTCGAGCGCGAGAAGCGCTTCTCCAGTGACGTCGCCCACGAGCTGCGCTCACCGGTCACGAAGCTGCGCTTGATGGCCGAGGTCGCGGGCATGGACCCGCACCTCGCCGACGAGCAGCGCGAGGTCTTCGACGACCTCGACGAGGCGGCCCGGCGGCTCGAGAGCATCGTGCACGGGCTGTTGTTGATCTCGCGCGCGGAGTCGGGCGGCGGTCGCGAGGACCTCGAGGCAGTCGGCATCATGAGCCTGGTCGAGGGCGTCGCCCAGGACGCGGCGGCGGCCCTGGCCGAGCGCGGCATGGGTTTGCACCTGAAGGGGTCCGGCGACTGCACCTGGGTCGTGGACCCCGCCCACTTCACGATCGCCCTCTCGAACCTGGTCGAAAACGCCGCGTCCCACGGTGCGGCGGGCACGCCGATCGAGATCAGCTGGGGCGAGTCGGGGGGCACGGGCCAGGTGCGCGTGCGCAACGCGGTCACGGGGCTCGAGCAGGCCGAGCTGGACCACCTGTTCGATCGCTTCTGGCGCAAGGACCCGGCGCGGCCCTCGGACGGTCACTTCGGCCTGGGGCTCTCGATCGTGCGTGCGGTCTGCGAGCTGCTCGGCTGGAAGGCGCGCGCCAGGCTGGTCGAAGGCGGGCTCTTCGAGGTCGAGCTGAGCGGGATGCCGGTCGCGGTCGAGGGCGAGTGAGCCCGCGCCCAGGGTGTGCAGCAGGCAGTGGCAGCCCGGCGACGGCATCCGAAGCGTCGACGGGCCACCGGTTGGCAGCGGGGTGAGCTCCCTGAGCCCCCGGGTGCTGGGCCAGGCCCATGCAAGGCAGGACCGAGCGCCGGGAGCGCCACACCCCGTGGCCGATCTGCCTAGGGCATCGTGTAGCTGACGAGCTCGACCAGGTCGCCGGTGCCCTCGTCGACCTCGAGCACGAAGCCGACGCCACGCGCGAAGTACTTCGACTCGATCGCCTCGGGGTCGAGCGGCACCACGTCGAGGGTCTTGACGCAGCCGGTGAAGCTGCCGGCGGGCACGACGACGGAGCTGCTCGTCGACAGGATCTGGGCGGCGTCCTCGGCCTCGCTGATCAGGTACTCCTGGCGGTAGACCTGCCCGGCCGACGGCGCGCCCTGCATGACGATGCCCGGCTTCGCGTCGTCGACCCCGGTGATCCAGGAGCCCTCGATGTCGGCGATGTAGCCGTCCTCGTAGTTGAACGAGAGCTCGCCGAAGTACCAGACGCTGCCGTCCGCATGCTGGGCGTAGTAGTCCCAGGTGTCCTCGATCAGCTCGCCGTTCAGCTCGACGGTGTCGCGCACGACGCGGCACTCGACGCCCTCGATCGTGCGCGTCTCGGGCAGGACGGTGACGACGATCACCTCGAGGCCCTCGTCGCCGACCTGGTGGTAGGTCCAGCTCGCGCCGACTCGGTACGGCAGGTAGGGGTTGGTGATCGTCGAGGAGAAGTCAGCGGGCTCGAGGTCGGGGTCGTAGGCCACGCCGCCGAGCTTCGAGCAAAGGAGCGTGCGCATGTCGAAGACGTCGGAGGCCAGCTCGAGCCCCTCGAGCAGCTCCTTGTAAGCAGCGAGGGTCACCTGCAGCGAGTCGATCGGGTCGAGCTCGTTGGCGGCGACGGCGAGGTGCACGAGGTAGTCGTCCTGCAGCTCGCTCAGGGTGGCCATGGCCTGGAGCATGGCGGTCTGGTCGCAGGCCGAGGCGACCGCGAGCCCTTGGCCGCCGGGGCCGCCGGGCCCTTGGAGCGAGGACCAGAGGCCTTGGGCGGTCACGGCCGGAGCTTGGGTCCAGAGGCCGAGCTGCGGGAGCGGGGTCGCGGTGGCGGGCGAGGTGGCGCCGAGACTCAGCGCGAGGATGGTGGAGATCATGGTGCGTGTGGGCAGGGGTAAGGCGCCGGGGGAGACGCCCCCGGTCATGGCCCTCAAGCTGGCCGCCTCCCTAGCGATACACGCCTTGGCGGCCGCCGCGTGGACCCTGTCTCACGTGTCACGTTTGGGGGCCCGATCGTGAGCCCCCGGTCACAGTCGCGCCCGCGAGCGCGCCGGGCTAGTCCTCTTCCGCGGGGTACGCCTGGGCGTTGCGGATCGCCTGCTTGGCCTCGTCCGGGAAGGCGAAGCTGTCGACCCGGCGCAGGATCAGGCGCGAGGCGTCGGGCCGGTGCAGGCTCAGGTTGCTCCCGTCGAGCTCGACCCGGAACTCGCGCGGCGTGTTGGGGATCTCCCACTCGAGCTCCTCGCCCATGTTGCTGTGGCCCATCATCGTCGCCGTCTGCAGGATGTTGCCGCGCACCATGCGCCAGCGGTGGATCCCGGCCTGGGCGAGCTGGGCAGGCATCTCGTTGGACTCGTCGTTGCGCGCGTGGATGATCATGGTCATCACGCCCTCGCCGAGGTTCACGTAGCCGCGCACGTCGTTGCTGTCGATCCAGCGCTCCACGTGCTCGAATTGCATCAGCTGCCAGGTCCCGATCAAGCCCTGCCACTCCTCGGCCAGCTCCCAGGCCTCTTCGGGTCGGTCGCGCCCGATGGCCACCTCGAGGTCGGGGTCGAAGTCGTCGCCGAGGACCGGCGTGGTCCCCGGATCCTCGCCTCCCTCGGGGTCCTCGACGACCGGGTCCTGGCCGAGGCTGGCGGTCCAGAGCGGGGCGGCGACGGTCAAGAGGCCAACGAGGAGGGCGGCGACGGGCAGGCGCGTGGAGGTCGAGATCGGCATGACTCAGCTGGAGGGGTGAGCTCGGGGACGGGGCCGCTAAGATGGCGCCCACCCATGGAGCATAGGCAATCCACGCCGGGTGGTGAGCCCCCGGTCCTGTCGACGGCCGCACACCGGCTGTCCCTGGTCGTCAACGCCTTGCTGGCCGCCATGAAGCTGGCGGCGGGCTTCTTGTTCGGCTCGCCCGCGCTGATCGCCGATGGCTGGCACTCCCTCGCGGACACGATCTCGAGCGCCATCGCCTGGATCGGCTTCCGCCTGGGCAACGAGCCCGCGGACGAGGACCACCACTACGGCCACGGCAACCTCGAGGCCCTCGCGGGCCTGGTCATCGGGCTGGTCCTGGCGGTGGGGGGCGGCGCGCTGGTCCTCGACAGCCTGGTGGCGGCCCTGTCCGACACGGAGGCGGCCCTGCCCACGCAGGGCGGTGAGGCCCTGGCGATGACCGTCGCGGTGGTCTCGATCCTGGCCAACCTGGGCCTGGCGCGGGTGACCGGGCGCGCGGCCAAGCGCATCGGCTCGCTCAGCCTGCAGGCCCTGACCTGGGACAACCTGGGCGACGCCCTGTCGAGCTCGGTCGTCTTGGCTGCGATCGGCCTGCGGGCTGCTGGCTACCCGCACCTGGAGCTGTTCGTGGCCGGTGCGATCGGCGTCCTGATCGCCGCCATGGGGCTGGGCAGCGTGCGCGCGGGCTTCGACGTGCTGATGGACCGCGTCTCGGATCCGACCCTGCGCCAGTCGATCGCCGACACGGCCCGCGCGGTCCCCGACGTGCGCGGTGTCCAGAGCGTGAGGATCCACCCCCTGGGCTCGGACGTGCGCGTCGACCTGGAGATCAGCGTCGACGGTCACCTGACCGTGACGGACGGGCACGAGATCGCCCATCGGGTCGAAGATGCGATCCGCGCCGAGCGGCCCGTCGTCACCGATGTTCATGTCCATGTAAACCCTTGCCTCGTCGACGGGCTTTCGGGCGCTAATATCTTCAAGTGACCCACGCCTTGCGGGCAGAGCTCGTACCGGCTGGTTCTCGGAGAACCATGAATTACACATCCCCTCAAGCTGGAGGCCGCTTGCGCGGCCTCTTCGGTCGCGCTCTGCCGCTCCTCTGGCCCTTCCTCTTGATGGGCCTGTTGGCCCCGGCCCTGCAGGCTCAACAGAAGGCTAGCGCCGAGTTCCATCACCGGGTGACCGACCTCGGCGTCGAGCTGCGCATCGACATCGAGGTCGACCCGACCTGGCACCTGTACCACACGAGCCTCGGCGCCCCGGACGCGATCGGCACGGTCACGACGGTGGAGATCGACACGATCGGAGCCGAGTTCGGCGAGGTGCGCTTCCCCACGCCGCACCGCACCCCGATGGAGATCGGCACCAAGGGGCGCCCGACCTGGGCCTGGACCCACGGGGGCAAGCTCACGCTCTGGTCCTTCGGCGTGTGGGACGACGAGCCGGACCCGGACCTCGACGTCTGGGTGACGATCAACGGCCAGACCTGCTCGGACATGTCGGGGATGTGCGTGCAGTACGAGGAAGAGCTCGACAGCCTCGGCGCCGGGGACGAAGCGTTGTTCGCGGACTTCCCCGACGACCTGCGGGTGGTGCCCGAGGTGCTCGTCGAGGAAGAGGACGCGATCGAGGACCCCGTCTTCGAAGCCGGCGGCTTCAGCGCGGGCAGCTACGGCGACCAGCCCGAGCCCGAAGGCTTCGGCGACGCCTACGCGCGCGGCGAGCTCTTCCACCGCATCGACGGCGACCAGCTGACCGTCGTCGCGCGCATCGAGCTGGCTCCGGACTGGCACCTGTACGGCCCAGAGCTCGGGCACCCCGAAGCGGTCGGCCTGCCGACCAAGATCACCTTCGAGGCCGACGGCGTCGAGTTCGGCGACCCGGTCTTCCCCGAGGCCCACAAGAGCCCCCAGGAGGACTTCGGAACCGACGTTTGGATCTACACGTACGACCATGAGGTCGTGATCACCGCGGTCGGGACGATCCCGGGCACAGTGCCGACCGAGGTCACCGCTCGCATCGACGGGCAGACCTGTTCGGACGTGACCGGCAGCTGTGTGCTGTACGGCGAGGACCTGACCAGCGCAGGGTCAGGCGCCGACGAGCTGTTCGCCGAGGCCGCCGAATCGATCGAGAGCGTGGACAACGAGCCCGCGGGCGCGACTCTTGTTGCGCCGACGGTCAGCGAGCTGAGCCTGTGGGACTTCATCCTGCTCTGCATCGGGGGTGGCCTCTTCACCCTGTTGATGCCCTGCACTTACCCGATGATCCCGATTACGATCAGCTTCTTCACGAAGCAGGCCGAGGCGACGGGCAAGCCGACGCTCGGGCTACCCCTGGCATACGGCCTAGGCATCATCATGGTGTTCGAGATCATCGGCCTGGTCTTCGCGCCGTTCATCATTCCCTTCGCGACCCACTGGCTGACCAACGCGATCATCGGTCTGGCCTTCATCTACTTCGCCTTCGTGTTGCTGGGCATGATCACGCTGCAGCCGCCGCGCTTCCTGTTGAACGCAGCTGGCACCGCGAGTCAGCGTGGCGGGTTGATCGGCGTGTTCCTGATGGGCACGACCCTGGTCGTGACCTCGTTCACCTGCACCGCACCGATCGTCGGTTCGATCCTGGCGGTTGGCGCCACCGATGGCAGCACCGGTCGCCTGATGATCGGCATGGGCGTCTTCGGGCTGACCATGGCGATCCCCTTCGTGGTGCTCTCCCTCGTGCCCGGCAAGCTCAAGGCGATGCCGTCGAGTGGCGAGTGGATGAACACGCTCAAGGTCACGCTTGGCTTCGTCGAGCTAGCCGCCGCGTTCAAGTTCCTGTCGAATTGGGACCTGGCCAAGGACACAGGGCTCATCCCCGATGAGGTCCTGCTGCTCCTCTGGATATCGATCCTGGGTGTCGCCGCCGCTTACCTGCTCGGCTTCGTGAAGCTGACCTCGTCCAATGCCGACCGCATCTCACCGGGTCGAGCCCTTGCTGGCACAGGCTTCCTTGTCCTAGTCGGCTACCTGACCATGATCCTGCTGGGTTACCCCCGTAGCGAAGTCATGCACGCCTTCTTGCCGGGCTTCAGCAACGGGTCGATCGCTCTCAGCTCTGGTAGCGACAAGTCGGAACGGGAGGAGCACGGGCACACGGTGTTCGAGAACGAATTCGACACAGCCATGGCTCAAGCCGCTTTTGACAAGAAGCTGCTACTGATCAACCTGACAGGGCGGCAATGAGCGAGCTGCCGGATCCTCGAGCAATCCGAGTTTCCGAAGCCGGCGGTCGCCGGCATTCTTAGCAGCAACTACATCGAAGCCCGCCTTGAGGTCGATGCGGTCGACCTGGTCGCCCGGGCCCGCAACCTCGAAGTCCAGGCAAACTACACGACCTCAATCGCCAATCCTTGGATGGTCGTCGTGGACCCGGAGACCGAGGAGATCCTCGGCGAGAGCGGCTTCTTGCGTGGTGATGAGCTTGTGGCCTTCCTGAAGGGTTTCGAGCCACCGAAGTGACTTCGGCCTGATTCGACAATCCCAACGGCTGTAGAGCTCACGGTGCCAGGCAGGCCAGGGGGCGGCCGATACTGCAAAATCACCCTGTCCAGTAGGGGAGAACGTCGACTCGCGGCTTCTGGGCACCTAGCCCGCAGAGGGTGTTCGCGGTCACGATTTGGAGTTTCCTAGTAGGGGAAGGTATGCACATCAGAATCGCTCTAATTGTGTGGGTAGCAGTCCTCGCACTGACTGTCAACTCGCAAGGTCTGGATGACCCACCAGTTCAGACACCATGCGGAACGTGTTCGGCATCGACACACAACAACACTCCTGGCTACAACTCAGCAGGGACCGTCAGTTGGGCATCCTTCGTTGGCCCCACAGTCGATGGCGCTTGTTTCGAGGATGACGAGGTGCCCTGCGCAGGAGAGGGGTGCTCGTTCAGCTGGCAATTCTACTCAGGTCAACCGGGGGGGTATGAATGGCATGAAGCGGACGTTAACAATCCTAGCAATCCCCAGCAAAAAGCACGTCCTCCGATACGTCCCGTCGGGGGGGCACCTTGGTCGACGAACGACACCGACTCAGTGAGTGACGAGTCCTTCATGGGATCAACTTGGCCCTCTTCCGTAGGCTGTGGAACAACAAAGTTCCTTAAGGCTGCACCTGACGGTGAGGCCAGTCTCGCATTGGTCGGGCTTCGTTGCGACTCGTGCTATCTAGATCCAGAGGAGATCTAAGGGGACCTCGAGCAGGTGCTGGAACTTGTTCCAAGACCAGGGCTTGCGCCATTCCTGGTCGCCATGCATCTTGCAGATTGCCCTCAGGGAGAGAATGGATGATGGTGAATCGTAAGTGGGCATTTGTTGTCGGCATGTTGCTCGTTGGACTGGTCGTAGGTTTGCAGATTCGTGGAGGCGGTGAACAACCCCGCATCAAGCTCTCACCTGCACCCGCTCCTGACGAGAGTGCCGCGGTTTCAGAGGTAAAGGCCAGCTTCAGCGAGGCGTCAGGCACTCAAGTGGCCAGCACCGTGAAGCGAAGACCCGCGCCACTCGACCCGGCGAGCGACGGGCAGGGCGGAGCACCGTCCGGCAGTGCGCGGGACGCTTGGCCAAGCCACTGGATAGGAAACCCAGCGGTAACCGCCTTGGCGGAGCATCTGGGGCTGGAGCCGAGTCAAGTGGTCGAGGAGATTGCCGAGGTTTGGCCAGAACTCTTGGATCAGGAAATCGCGCCCCTAACCCCATGGTCTGACATTGAGCCCACATTTTCTCAAACCGTCATCGATCAAGCGATAGGCGACGAATCGATCTGGGTTGCTCGCATTGAGCAGCGTCTACTCGGCCAGCCATTTCAGGAGTACATCGAAGATGAATTCCATGGTGCGCTGTCGGAGTCCGATCGATGGGCATTGCACGCAGAGTTGATCGCCTGCTCAGGAGAGCCCCTTCGGGCGTACCAGGAGTACTCGAGACACCTCGCAGCGGCTATCGATGAGGTCGTTCAAGCAGGCAAGTTCGACAAGTTCCCCTACCTGGCGTTACCTGACCACAAGGTCCACACGGAAACCGGATCGGGGAAACTCGCGTTCGGTGGTTACGGGTCGGTCGCGGGAAATTGGGTCTACTGCTTGGAGTTGATGAAAGAGGAATACCCCGATGTTTATAACTCCAAGCTTGAGTTAGAGAGGGCAATCTTGAAGGCGAAGAAGGGGGCCAAGGCCGCAGCTAGCAACTACAAGTGACTATCGGGGAGCCAGAGGCCCGACAAGGAACTCCGACCTGCAAGCCATCCGCACCACGGGATTGGAGCTAGCACCTGGGGACGCCGAGGGGGGGCGCCTGTCAGGGCGCATGGCCTCCAAGGCTACCTGCTCGTCTCGTCGCCAATCTTGATGGGCGGGGAGTCGCTTGACCTCGCTGCGGGCTATCCTCTGCGTCGTGAAGAAAGCCCAAATCGCGCTCACCGGTTTCGCGCTCACCGCGGTCCTCTTTGGGCTGTGGCGTGTGGACGTGATCCCCGGCGTCTGGGACCTGCAGCACTGGGGCGAGGACGTGGCCGGCTTGGCGCGCGCGGAGCGCGAGGCCCATCGGGAGGCGCGCCTCGCGGGCTTTGAAGCCGAGGCTGCGGGCCTGGTGGCCGAGCTTGCCGCGGACCCCGAGCTGGCTCCGATCGCGCTCTTCGGCTCCTCGACCATCGAGCGCTTCCCGGCGGCCGAACTGCTCCCCGGCACGCGCTTCCTCAATCGCGGCATCGGCGACGAGCCCGCCGGGCTCCTGGCCGAGCGCCTCGAGATCAGCCTGCCCCCAGAAGCCTGGCCGCGCTGCGCCGGCTTCGTGCTGTACCTCGGCAGCGTCGACGTGCGGCGCCTCGGCGCGGGCCCTGACGCCGTCGCGGAACGCGCGGCGCGCATCCTCCGGCTACTCGAACGCCACGCGCCGGGCAAGCCAACCGCTTTGCTTGGCCTCTTGCCGGAGCGTGGACTGGGGGCGGAACGTCGCGCGGTGATCGAGGCCACGAACGCCTCCCTGGCCGAGCTCGCGGCGGCCCCGGAGTGGTCGCATGTGACCTTCGTACCGACGGATCGGGCCCCGCTCAGGGGGCCGGGCGGCGAGCTCTCCGCGGACCACTCGGTCGACCGTCTGCATCTGAACGAACTCGGGTACCAAGTTCTGGCCCAATGGATCCGATTGGAGGGGGGGCCCCTGGCCGCCCTCCTTTAGAAGGGACTGACCGGCCGGCCCGCGCCGCTCCGGTATCCTCTCCTGCCGCCGGACGCGCCCAGACCTCTAGAGACCCACCCCCGTGCTCAAGTACATCGGCTCCTCCTGGCTCCTCACGATCCTGCAGATCGTCGTGATGATGAAGCTGACGCCCTTCATGCTGGGCGAGCTCGGGGACGAGCCCTACGGCATCTGGCTCGAGGTCGTGGCCCTGACCGGCTTCCTGAAGCTCTTGATCGCCGGCGTGCCGATGGCTTCGGTGCGCTTCATCGCCGAGGCCATCGCCAAGGACGACGACGAGGGCTTGGCCAAGGTGGTCGCGACCTGCGTGGGCATGTGCGTCGGCCTGGGCGTCGCGGCGGTCGCGATCGGCGCGCTGCTCTACCTGCCCTTCGACGCTCACTTCCTCTCGGGCGAGAAGGTGCTGTCGCTTGGACCCGAGGTGCTCGACAGCGCGCGCCTGGCCTACGTGCTGGTCGTCGCTTCGGTCGCAGCCGGCTTCGTGATGCGCCTGCCCTACGGCATCCTCGAGGCCCACGACGGCTTCCTCTTCCGGAACGCCATCATGGCGACCGAGCTCCTGGTGCGCCTGGGCCTGACGATCGCGCTGATGGCCGCGAACGCCGAGATCCACGACATCGCCGTGGCCCAGGCGGCCTGCCTGCTGATCGAGTTCGCCCTCGCGATGTACATCGTCAAGCGCCGTCACCCGGGCATCCCCTTCTCCCTGCGCCACTTCGACCGCACCCGCATCCGACCGATCGTCGGCTTCAGCCTCTTCGCGATGGTGCTGAACGTCGGGGCGATGCTGGCCTTCCGCGTCGACGCCCTGGTGATCGGCGGCTCGAGCCTGGAGGCCGCCGGCGTGACCGCCTACGACAACGGGAACAAGTTCTTCGAGCACATGATCGCGCTGGTGCTCGGCATTGCCATGGTCGTCATGCCCGCCGCGACGCGCATGAAGGCGAAGGGCGACATCTCGGAGCTGCGCGAGGTCTTCCTGAAGTGGTCGAAGGTCTCCCTGTCCCTCTCGCTGATGGTCGGCCTGTACCTCTTGGTCGTCGGCCCGAGCTTCCTCGCCTGGTGGCTGCCCGCCGACGAGTACGACCCGGTGTCCGGCACGATCACCCAGGTGCTGGTGGTCAGCTTCTTCTTCTTCCTGCCCGTCCGCGGGGTGGCGCTGCCGATCCTGATGGGCCTCGGCCTGCCCGGTCGGCCCGCGCTCGGCATCCTCGCGATGGGCATCCTGAACCTCGTCATCAGCCTGGCGGTGGTCGAGAGCTACGGCCTGCTCGGCGTGGCCTTCGGCACGGCGATCCCGAACGTGCTGTTCGCAGTCTTCGTCCTGAGCGTGGCCTGCAAGGAGCTGGGCGTCGGGTTCGGCGAGTACCTCTCCCACGTCGCCGGCCGCGCGCTGCCCGGCGCGCTGCTGCCGGTGGGCCTCCTGCTCGCGGCCGAGCACTACCTCGCGATGTCGACGACGGTCGAGGTCTTCGGCGCCGGCGTCGCCATGGTCGTGGTCTTCGCCGTGGTGTGGGTGCTCTTCGTCTACCGCGGCGACCGGCACTTCGACCTGGGCTCGATGCTGCGCGCGCGCCTCGGTCGCGGGGGCGGCGCATGAGCCTCCTGCTGCCAGCAGCCGTCGCGGTCGGCGGGACCCTCGCGCTTGGCGTCGTGGCGGAGTTGTGCGCGCGCGTGGGCCTGGCCCGTTTCGGCGGCTACTTCCCCCTGCGGCCCTTCCTGCGCCAGACCTTCGAGCTCGACCGCGAGGCCCTGCCGATGCTCGAGCCCGTCGTCCGCTGGAGCGTGAACTCCGATGGCGAGCGTGGCCCCGAGTACCGGCCGGGCAGCTACCGCGTGATGCTGGCCGGCGGCTCGTGCGTCGAGAGCTACTACCTGGACCAGCCGACGTCGGTGGCCGGGCGCCTCGAGCAGCTGCTCAGCACGCCAGGCAGCCTGGCGGCCCTGGGTGCGACGGCGGTTCATGTCGGCTCGGTGGCGCGCTCGCGCATGACCTGCGAGCAGCTCGACGCGATGCTCGCGCCCGGCCTCGCGCGCTACGGCAAGCTCGACTGCGTCGTGCTGATGATCGGCGCCAGCGACATGATCCGCTGGCTCGAGCAGAGCACGCCGACCGAGCGCTGGGAGGACCCGGCCAGCTGTGACCACCTGTGGGGGCTGCATCCCCGCGGTCCATTCGGTTGGTCGCCCGGCCGCCTGGCCCTGCGCGCCCTGGCGGTGCGGGTGAAGGGCAGGCTGCTGCCCGACGAGGCGCGGCGCACCGGCGTCGGCAAGCGCATGATCGCCAACCGCGCCCACCGCGCGAAGAGTCCCAAGCTCGACGAGGTCCCGGATCCCGCGATCATGGTCGACCGCTTCGAGGCTGGGCTGACCAGCCTGCTGAGGCGTCTGTCGAAGGTCTGCGACCACATCGTTGTCGCGCGGCAGCCGTGGTTCGATCGCGAGCTGACGCCGGAAGAGGACGCCCTGACCTGGAACTGCGGCCAGGGCGTGATCTACCACAAGCCGGTTGAGGTCTACTACTCGCACCGCATCGTGCGCGAGCTGATGCGGCTGGTGGCGGACCGCTGCGGCGAGGTCGCCCGGGCCCATGGCTGCGTCGACATCGACACGACGGCGCTGCTCGAGCCGGGGCTGACGAACTACTACGACTTCTTCCACTTCACCCCGGCCGGCGCGGAGCGCGTGGCCGAGCTGATGGCCGACGCCGTCCTCGCCCCCCGGAAGTGACCCGCACCCGGAGGTGGTCCTCGAGCGAGACCCCGACCGGCCAGGCCTCACCCAACTTCGCCCCGCTGCGCCAGCCCGAAGTCCGGCAGCCAACCCGAGACCGTCGGTCTCGGGCCGCGGGTCACTCGCCTCGGAACGACCTGCACCGGAGCTGACATCGCCGCGAACGGCGGGTCGTGCCCATCAAGAACTGCGGGGTCTTGGCCGTTGCGAACTGCGAGCGGCCGGGGCTAGGTCAGGCCGAAGAGCTGGCCGCCTTGGTAGACGGTGAAGCTGGCGCCCCAGGCTAGGGCGAGGGTGTAGAAGAACAGGAACACCGGCCAGCGCCAACCCCCGGACTCGCGGTAGACCACGGCGAGGGTGGTCATGCACTGGCAGGCTAGGGCGAAGAAGACGAGCAAGGAGAGGCAGACCAGCGGGCTGTACGCGGGCGTGCCATCGGGTCGGCGTTCCGCGCGCAGGCGGTCGCGCAGCATGCCGGACTCCTCGTCCTGCTCTTCGCCGAGCCCGTAGACCACGCCCATGGTGCTGACGAAGACCTCGCGCGCGGCGAAGGCGCCGACGAGCCCGACGCCCATGCGCCAGTCGAAGCCGAGCGGCTCGATGACCGGCTCGATCGCGTGGCCGAGGCGACCGCCGTAGCTGGCGGCGAGCACCGCGCCTTGGTGCTCCTCGTCGAGGGCGCTGCTGGCGGCCTCGAGCTCGGGCCCTTCGAGGGTCGCGACCAGCTCGATGCGCTCGGCGTCGAAGTCCCGCTCGAGCACGGGCTCGCGCGGGAAGGTCAAGAGCACCCACATGGCGAGGGAGCAGACCAGGATCACGCCGCCGGCGTCGCGCACGAACATGGTCGCGCGCAGGCGCAGCATGCGCAGCACGCTGGGCACGTGGGGCAGGCGGTAGGGCGGCATCTCCAGGATCAGCGGCACGTTGGGCCCGCGGATCACGGTGCGCGACAGGACCCCGGCGACGACCAGGGCGACCAGGGTGCTGAACAGGTACATGGCCGCCATCAGGAGGCCCTGGGTGAAGCTGCTGTCGCCTTCGGGTCGCACCATCACGGCGATCAAGAGCGTGTAGACCGGCAGCCGCGC
>JARGPD010000005.1:0-2923 GCA_029212845.1 Planctomycetota bacterium | reverse complement strand
GCAGGTCCACAGCGGCACGACCCTCATGGTCAGCAGCCGGTCGCGCGTGCGCTCCATCGTGCGCGTCGCGACGATCGCGGGCACCGCGCAGGCGAAGCCCGACAGCATCGGCACGAAGGCGCGCCCGTGCAGGCCGACGAGCCGCATGACGCGATCCATCAGGAAGGCCACGCGGCTCATGTAGCCCGAGTCCTCCATCACGCCGACGAACAGGAACAGCAGCAGGATCTGGGGCAGGAAGACCAGCACGGCCCCGACACCGCCGAACAGGCCCTCGACGACCAGGTCGCGGAAGAGCCCGTCGGGGAGCTGTCCGCCGACCCAGCTACCGAGGGACCCGACGACGCCCTCGACCGCGCCGATCATCGGATCGGACCAGGAGAAGAGCGCCTGGAAGACGACCGTCATCATCACCAGGAAGATCCCGAAGCCCGCGACCGGGTGCAGGAGGACGCGATCGAAGCGGTCGGTGCTGTCGTGCAGGCGGCGCTCGCCGCTCGGGTGGAAGCGGTCGGAGCGCGCGTCGATCCACGCGTAGCGCGTCTCGATGATCTCTTGTTCGAGGTTGCGGCCGGCGGCCTCGGCCGAAGTTCGGCTGGCCAGCACCGCCCTGCGGAGGCCCTCGGGGATCGCGGCGTGCTCGTCGTCACCATCGAGGGACAGCAGCGCCCACAGGGACAGGGCGGCCTCGCGCGGTCCGGTCGTGTCCCAGGCAGCCGGCAGCTCGGCGGCGATCGGGTCCAGGTACTCTTGGAGCTCGGCCGACGGGGCCCAGGGCACGGGCGCCGCGGTCGGTGAGACGAGCGCCTCGTCGATCGCGGTGCGTAGCTCCTCGAGGCCGGCGCGGGTGACGGCGGTGACGCCGACGACCGGCACGCCGAGTTCGGCGGCGATCGCGGCCTCGTCCACCCGACTGTGCTTCTTGGCGACCACGTCGACCATGCTCAGGGCGATGACGACCGGCATGCCGAGCTCGATCACCTGCAGGGCCAGGTACAGGTTGCGCGACAGCTGGGTCGCATCGACGACGACGACGACCAGGTCGGGGCGCGGGTTGCCGCCGAGGCCGGCGATCGCCTCGAGGGCGATGCGCTCCTCCTCGCTGCGGGCCGACAGGCTGTAGGTCCCGGGCACGTCGATGACCAGGGCGCTGCCGGTCTTCGGCAGGGCGAGCTTGCCTTCGTGGCGCTCGACCGTGATGCCGGGGTAGTTGCCGACCTTGGCCGACGAGCCGGTCAGGACGTTGAAGAGCGTCGTCTTGCCCGTGTTCGGGTTGCCGGCGATGGCAACGAGCGGGGTCCCCGTTCGGGCGGGCTGCGCGGACATCGACTCAGTCCGTGGAGACGAGCACCTGGTCGGCCTCGCTCATCCGCAGGGTGACCCGGCAGGAGCGGACCTCGACCTCGATGACGCGGCCGAGGGGCACCCGGCGTACGACCCGCAGGGGCGTGCCGGGCAGGAGCCCGAGCTCCATCAGCCTGCGCTGGAAGGAACGGTTTCCGCCGAGGGAGGCCAGGGCGGCGGGCTTGTGTAGGCCGAGAGAGGTCAGGGAAGACATGCTGTTAGTTGAGATTCATTCTCACTCCGGGAGAAGTATAGAACCAGATCGGCGAGCGGGGAGACTTTTTTGAGGAGCGGCCAGTCTTTTTCAAGGTGACGGCCCCGGAGAGGGGGTTTCCCCTTGCTTCCGTGTGCCTGGGGGGGGACAACAGGCCTCCGACCCACGGGCAATCAAAATGAGCAATTCCAAGCGAGCAGCGGGCCGCAAGGCGGCAGAGCGGGTCCAGAGCGGCCAGATCGTGGGCCTGGGGACGGGCTCGACGGTCTTCTACACCCTCGAGCGTCTCGGCGAGCGCGTGCGCGACGACGGCCTGGAGCTGCGCGGCATCCCGACCTCGACCGACACCGAGTCCAAGGCGCGCGAGTTCGGCATCCCGCTGATGACCCTGGACGAGCTCGAGGGCCGGATCGACCTGACGATCGACGGCGCCGACGAGATCAACGCGGACTTCCACATGATCAAGGGGGGCGGTGGGGCGCTCCTGCGCGAGAAGGTCGTGGCCAGCCTCTCCCGCGAGGTGACCATCATCGTGCACGCCGAGAAGGTCGTCGCCGACCTCGGGGCCGCCTTCCCCTTGCCGGTCGAGCTGGTGCCCTTCGCCCGCACCCCCGTCCGCCGCGCCCTCCAGGCCCTGGGCGCCGAGCCGCTGCTGCGGGTTGACCAGCACGGCAACCCCTTCCTGACCGACAACGGCAACGAGATCCTCGACTGCGCCTTCGAGGGCGGCATCGCCGACCCCGCAGCCCTGTCCCTGGCCCTCGCCGGCATCCCGGGCGTGGTCGAGAGCGGCCTGTTCCTGGACCTCTGCGACCACCTGGTGATCGGCCTGGCCGACGGGGGCATCGAGGAGCGCTCCCGGGCGCAACCTGCGCGAAACTAGTTCGCAGCGGCGAAGTCCTTGCGGGTGCCAGGGGCCCGCCCCCGGGCCGCCTCAGCCTGCCTAAGGCCTGCAACAATCATGGGTTAGGGTGCACGGGTAGCGCTTGGCACCGGGGGTGCGTGCAAGGGTCGTCATGCTACCCCGACTGCACCCCACCCAGGCCGAGACCCCAGCGGCACCCGGCGCTGAGCCCAAGCCGGCCCTCACCGGAGCCCTCCAGGCACCCGCCGAGTCCCTGCCCGGGGACCACGGCGACCGCTTCACCGACGAGCTCGAGCGCGCCAGCGGCCGCTCGGCCGTGGACGAGGCCACCGGTCGCCGCAGCTCGCGCCGCTCGGAGTCCGAGCAGCGCGCCAGCCGCGACGAGCGCGGCCGCGCCACCGAGGCCCGCGAGGCCCGCCGCGAGGCCGCCGACCGCCAAGAGCGCCCGTCCGAGGCCGGCGACCCCAGCGCGAGCGCTCGCCCCGAGGGCCCCCCCGACC
>JARGPD010000163.1:5179-9302 GCA_029212845.1 Planctomycetota bacterium | reverse complement strand
TTCAAGTTCGGCAACCCGAACGCTTCGAAGTCCTGCGGCTGCGGCGAATCCTTCTCCGTCTGAGCTCGTTCCCGAGCGCTCCCTGCCATGGACACTTGCAGCCACTGCAGTGAGGTGCTGACCTCGCCCCTCGCCTGCGGAGGGTGCGAGTCTCTGTTCCCCGTCGACGGCCCCCTGTCACCCTTCGAGGTGTTCGGGATCAGCCCCGCCGCACGCATCGACTCGAGCACCCTGCGCAAGCGCTTGCTCGAGCTGCAGCGGCTGATGCACCCGGACTTCCACGGCGGAGCAGGGACCAAGCTCCAGGACATCGCCGAGCACAACACGGCCGAGCTCAACGCCGCGTTCGAGTTCCTGCGGGACGAGGCCAAGCGCGCCTCGTTCCTCGTCCAGCACCTCGGCGGCCCGAGCGGCTCCGAGGAGCGGCAGATGCCCCAGGCCTTCCTCATGGAGGTCATGGAGTGGAACGAGGCCCTCGAGGAGCTGCGCGGCAAGGGCCCCAGGGACCCCGAGGTCGGCGAAGCCCTCACCGAATTCCGCGCCCAGCTCAACCTCGAGCGCGCACGCCTGCTCGAGGCCACGCTCGATGCCCTCGAGGAAGAGCTCGGCCGCGACCTGCACAGCAAAGAGACCCTCACGACCCTACGTCGCGACCTCAACGCCATCCGCTACATCGACCGCGCCCTGTCCGAGGTCGCTTCCATCACCCTGGCCGCCGAAGTGGCGGGCCAAAGCACCTGAGGCCAATGGCCTACATCGAACTCAACGTCCTCAACAACGAGCCGACCCCCGTGGTCGGCATCGACCTCGGCACCACCAATTCCCTCGTCGCGCGCTTCCATGAGGGGCGCCCCGAGGTGCTCAAGCCTGCCGGCCACCCGGGCCACGAGCCCTCGGTCGTCTACTTCGACGAGGACGGGACCGTGCGCGTCGGCCACGACGCCCGCAACCACGCGATCGCCGACCCCGGTCGCGCGATCTTCAGCTTCAAGCGCTTCCTCGGCCGCGGCCTAGACGACGTGCGCAGCGACCTCGCAGGGGTGCCCTTCGACGCCACCGAGAACGAGCACGGCGTGCTGGCCTTCGACACGCCCGCCGGCAAGCTCACGCCCCAGCAGCTCTCGGCTCGGATCCTCAAGCAGATCAGCCACGTGGCCGGCGAGGCCCTCGGCAACCACGCGCCCCTCTCGGCGGTGATCACCGTGCCCGCCTACTTCGACGACGCCCAGCGCGCGGCCACCCGTGACGCCGCCTCGATCGCTGGCGTCGAGGTCGTTCGCATCATCAACGAGCCGACCGCGGCCAGCCTGGCCTACGGCATCGATCAGAAGGATGAGAAAGAAGGCGGCCGAACGGTCGCCGTCTACGACTTCGGCGGTGGCACCTTCGACGTGACCGTGCTCCTGATCGAGGGCGGTGTCTTCCGCGTGCTGGCGACGAACGGCGACACGCACCTCGGCGGCGACGACCTCGACCGCTGCCTCGTCGAGCTGGCTAGGACCGAGCTCCGTGAGTCCGGCCAGCTGACCGACGAAGCCGCCTCCGACGCAACCCTGCGCCAGGCCATGCGCCTGGCTGCCGAGCGCTGCAAGCACGAGCTCACGACCCAGACCTCTTCCGAGCTGCACGTCTCGATGCCCGAGCTCGGCCTGAACTGGCGACGCACGATCGGCCGCGCCGAGTTCGAGCAGCTGATCGAGCCGGTCCTGCTGCGCACCTTGACCGCCTGCCGCGGCGCCCTGGCCGACGCCAAGCTCACGCCCGCCGACATCGACGAGGTCGTGCTCGTCGGCGGCTCCACGCGCATCCCCGCGGTGCAGCGCCTCGTCGAGGCCTACTTCGAGCGCACCCCCCACACCGGCCTCGACCCCGACAAGGTCGTCGCGCTCGGCGCCGCGGTGCAGGCCCACGTGCTCGCCGGCGGCACGCGCGACATCCTGCTCATGGACGTCACGCCGCTGAGCCTCGGCCTCGAGACCATGGGCGGCGCGACCTCCAAGGTGATCCCGCGCAACTCGCCGATCCCGTGCAGCCACACCGAGGGCTTCACGACCTACGCCGACAACCAGACCGGCATCGAGTTCAACATCCTGCAGGGCGAGCGCGAGCTCGCGAAGGACTGCCGCAGCCTGGGCCAGTTCAAGCTGACCGGCATCCCGCCGATGGCCGCCGGCGCGCCCAAGGTCGCCGTGCGCTTCGCCCTCGACGCCAACGGCATGCTGACCGTGACCGCCAAGGAAGAGACCACCGGGCAGATGGCCGAGATCGCCGTCGAGCCGATGAACTCCCTCTCGGACGAAGAGCTCGAGCAGATGCTGCTCGACTCCTACGAGAACGCCGAGGCCGACTTCGATGCCTCGCGTCTCGCAGGGCTCAAGACGGAGATCGGCACGATGACCAAGGCCTGCGAGCGCAGCCTCGCGAGCGCTGAGTCGGTGCTCGACCCCGAGACGATCCTCGACATCCAGGACGCCCTCGCCGCGGCGAACGCCGCAGCGGCCACCGACGACCTCGACCTGGTGCAGCGCACCCGCGACGAGCTCGAACGCGCGACCCTGCCCCTGGCTGCTGCACTGATGGACTCGGTCGCCAAGCAGGCCCTCGCCGGCAAGACGCTGGGCGAGGTCTAGGCTCGGGCGCCCGCTCCTAGAGCGGGTCCTCGCCCGCGGCGAGCCGGTCCAGGAAGACCTGCCAGGTGCCGGGGTCGAGCTCTGCGGCACGCCGCCAGCTGGCTGCGGCTTGTTCGGGCTCGCCCGCCTGCCACAGGACATCGGCCAGGTCACCGTGGAACACCGCCGTCGACTCCGGCGTGCGTCGCTGCTCGAGCGCGCGCGCCAGGGTGGCCGGCGCCGACAGGTAGAAGTCGAACTCGTAGTCGAGCTCACCATCGCTGTCGAGCGGGCAGCGCAGCGCTCCTGTGGTCCACGCGTCGATCGCCGCGTCTCGCTTGCCGGCCTTCCACAGGCTGCTGCCCACCGACCCGAAGGACGCGCCGACCTCCTCGGACACCGAGTAGCCTGGATAGTGCCCCTTGAGCGCCAGGTAGGCCTGCTCGGGCGCGAACTCCTCCAAGGTCCCGATCCAGAACAGGTCGCCGGGGTTCGCGTCGAGCTGCCGGTCGAGCAGGTCGAGCGCCTCCTGGCGGCGCCCCTCCTTGATGAGGTGCTGGGCGAGGTCATCGATCCAGTCCTCGGGCTCCGCCTCGATCAGCCCGCGAAGGTGCGCCTCATAGGCTCCGGAATCCAAGCGCTCGAGCCGGGCTAGCAGGTTGCGATCCCGGGGCCCTGCTTCCAGCTGTCGCTGGAGCACGGCCACTGCCTCCGCCTCGAGGCCCCAAGCCTCCATGGCGCTGGCCAGGTTCGCCTGGCTGTCGCGATCCTCCTCGAGTCCGCCCGCGGCGATCGCCGCGACCATCGCATCGAGGCAGGCCAGCGGGTCCAGCTTGTTGAGCTCGAAGACCGCGCTCGAGCTGCCTGGGTCCACGCGAATCCCAGCGGTGAAGGCCTCGATCGCGCGGGCTCGATCCCCGCGCCGAGCGAGGCTGCGGCCAGCGCTCACGAAGAGCCAGGACCGCCGCGCTCCGACCTCGAGCAGCAGGTCGAGCGCTTCTCCCGGCAGCCCCGCGTCGATCAGGCTGTTGGCTGCTAGCTCGGTCAGCGCCTCGGGCGCGAGCCCGCCCGTCCGAAAGGCACGCTCGAGGGCCGCAAGCCGAGCGCCGACTAGGTCCCCTTGCCTGGGCACTTCGGCCGTGCGCAGGTGGGCGGTGGCTGGTGCCTCGCTGCCCCAGGTTGGAGCTCCAACCGGTGCCGCCGCGCCGGGCTGGCTGGGATCCGCTGCCGGGCCCTCTTCGATCACCACTGGGGCCGAGCTGCGCTGGGCAGGCCGGCTGGACTCGCTGGAGCCGAAGTCAAGGTACCAGCCGACCCCGAGCGCGCCGAGGGTGACACCGATCGCAAGCGGCAGCAGCTGCAGTCCGAACGCGTTGACCGTCATCTGGTCAAGGGTACCACCAGCCCCTTGGCGCGCGTAGAGCACCACCGCCTGAAGGTCCCATCCCTGGTTGCGGCAGGTCGACTCCGCGGAGAGGTCCTAGGTCAGGGGGTCCTAGGTCAGGGGGTCCTAG
>JARGPD010000163.1:0-5079 GCA_029212845.1 Planctomycetota bacterium | reverse complement strand
GGGGTCCTAGTGTGTGCACCACCGCGTCGCCAGGATCGGCCAGCGGCCCGGGCTAGGTCGGCGCCTCATGAGCGGCTATCACTCCGCGAGCAAGTCCTCGATCAGCGACTCGTAGCGCATGCGCAGGTGCTCGTGGGCGGGGCCAGTCGCGGGGCCGGAGAAGCCGGTGTGGACCGCCCGCACGTTGCCCTTGGCGTCGATGAAGAGGGTGGTCGGGAAGGCGCGCACGCGGTCGAGGGCGGGCATGGCTTCGGAGGCCTCGTCCTTGTCGGCGGTGGCTGCGAAGAGCACGGGGTAGCTGACGCCGTGGCGCGCGCTGAAGCGGTCGACGACCCTCGCGCTGCGGGCTAGGTCCTCGTCGAGCTCGAAGGCCAGGCCGAGGATCGCGAGCCCGCGCGCGCCGTAGCGACGGTCGAGCTCAGCCAGGTACGCCGCCTCGTCGTTGCAGTTCGGGCACCAGGTGCCGAACAGCGTGAGGATGCGCGCCTTGCCACGGAAGGCCGGGTCGTCGAGGGAGCGCAGGCTGCCGGTCGCGTCGGGGAAGGACAGGTCGGCCAGGCGCGCGCCCTCGGTCCAGGTCGTCAGGCCGAAGGAGTCGGGCAGCTCGGCGTCGTCGTCCCGGGTCGCGGTCCAGATCTCGTGCCAGGAGTCCCGCGACCAGAAGTCGCCGACCAGCTCGCCTGGCTCGTCACCTGAGTCGTTGATCGTCGCGGTGAACAGGAACGCATGGCCGCCGTCGAAGCACGACAGGCGCAGGCGCTTCCCGTCGAAGTCACCGGCGAGGTAGCGGTAGTCCCCGAGGGTGGTCAGGAAGGTGCCGCTGGCGGACCCATCGGGGTGGCTCTGAAAGAGCCCGACGGCAGGCGTCTCGTCCGAGGAGAAGCGCACCGACCAGCGCCCGTCCAGCCGCGCAGCTGCAGCGCCCTCTGCTGGCGGGCTGCTCGGGCCGGCGGTGCTCGGCTGCGGCGCGAAGCGTGGCGCCGAGCCCGCGCGTCCGTGCAGCAGGAGGCGCGCCTCGCGGCCGGGGCCAGCGAACTTCTCCCAGTGGCCGGTCAGCTCGCGGCCGTCGGGCGAGAGTCGCGCGACGAGGCGGGAGTCGTAGGGCTCGAGCTGCACGCGCAGCTCGTCCCCGCGCAGCTCGACCGCGCCGGCGGCCAGCTCCGCGGCCCCGTTGCGGATCACCGCGGTCCAGCCTCGCGTCAGGTCCCCCGGGGCCGTGGGCCCAGACCTCGACTCGTCCGGGCCGGCGGTGCCCAGGGGATGCCGATCGAAGCGGTCCCCACCGGGTCCGTCGGACCCGACCCCGGGGCCCGGGCCGCTCGGGGCACGAGGCGGCACGGCCCCGCGCAGCTCGAGCTCGAACGGCAGGTCGCCGCCGGGGCTCGCCAGCACGACCCGCCAAGGCCCCTCGGTCGGACGCGGCCAAAAGCGCGGGGGTACCCCCGCCACCGGCCGCTCGAAGACCTCGCCGAACCGTCCCGTGCCCTCGACGAAGCCGCCGTGGGACAGGAAGAAGTCCCCGCCCTCGACACCCATGAATCGATCCATCCTGTCCTCCCTGCCGGTCCCATCGAAGCTGAAGCTGGCGCGCGTCTGCTCGCGCCAGACGCCGTCCTTGGTGCGCACCCACTGGTCGCCGAAGCGCGCGCGCCGCAACAGGTGCCCATTGCGACCGCTGAAGTTCTCGCTGAAGCTGTAGAGCCCGCGCAAGAGGCGCCCTTCCTTGGGCGCGCGCCAGCTCGAGATCAGCATCCACTCGCCGAGGTCCGGCCGGAAGTAGTAGCCGCTGAACGTCGTGTGGGTCGCGTCGTCGGCGCGCGCGGTGACCAGGAAGCGCTGGCGCTCGCCCGTCTTCCAGTCGAAGACCAGGTGGCTGTGGCCGCCGGTGCCCTCGTTGCCGAAGCTGCCGGTGACCACGTCCTCGCCGCGCGCGACCAGCGTCACGCGATCCGCGTCGGCGACCTTGTCGCGGTCGACGGCCTCGCTGCCGGAGTCCCACACGCTGAAGATGATGCGCCGCTCGGTCGCTCTGTTGACCTGCATGCCGAAGTAGCCGCGGTGCCAGCCGGTCGCCATGTAGTAGCTCCAGACCGGGTCCTCGTCGGCGGTCACCTCGCAGTAGAAAGCCTCGACCTCGTCCTCGTCGATCGGGTAGGCGAGGTGCACCGACGCGGCGTTCTTGCGCGGCAGCAGGTTGAAGTGGCTGCCGTCGGTGGCGGCGCCCTCGAGCTGCAACGCGGCCAGCTCGGGGCGCGCGGTCGAGCCCGGCGCCGCCTGGAGCTCGAAGCGCTGGAAGCCGGGCTCGGCGAGGGTGAAGCTGCCGAGGTCGACGACCTGCAGCGCGCCGGTCCCGACCACGTGGGCCGCGCCCCGCGCGCCGGCGAGGTCGAGCCAGAGGTCGAGCTCGGCCCCACGCCCGAGCTCGAGCTCGACGCTGCAGCGCAGCTCGCCCGCGCCCAGCCGCCCGAACCACAGGGCTAGCTGCTGACCGTCCTCGCTCGAGTCGTCGTGGTAGGCCGTGTGGGCGGGCACGCGCAGGGTCTGCTCGGCGAGCGCCGGTCCGAGGGGTGAGGCGAAGCAGGCGAGGGCGAGGGGCAGCAGCATGGTGGTGTTCGAAGGTGCGGGATCGTGGGCCCCCATCCTCCGCGCCCGGAGCCCCGCGAGCAAGGCCGACGCCCAGGCAGTACCCTGGTGAGATGCTCCTCCGCCACGCGCTCCTCGCCGGCCTCTGCGCCAGCCTTGCCTGCCACGCCCCCATGACGACTGACGGGACCGCCGACCAGACCTTCGGCCAGGCCTTGGACGAGGCCACCGCCGTCGGTGCGGTCCTCGACGACCTGCACCTCGCCGCCGCCGAGGCCGATGGCCCGCGCTACTTCGATCACTACACCGACGACGCCGTCTTCCTGGGCACCGACCGGACCGAGCGCTGGCCGATGGCCGAGTTCCGCGCCTTCGCCGAGCCCTACTTCGAGCGCGGCCAGGCCTGGACCTACGTCCCCACTTTTCGCCACGTCGAGCTGCAGCCGGGGACCGAGGTCCCGCTGCTCGCCTGGTTCGACGAGGAGCTCGAGAACGAGAGCTACGGCACCGTGCGCGGCTCGGGCGTGCTGGTACGCGCCAGCGCCTCGGATCCCTGGCGCGTGTCCCAGTACGTGCTGTCGTTCCCCGTCCCCAACGAGGTCGCCAAGGACCTCGTCGAGCTGATCCGCGCCGCGAGCGCGGACGACCCCTCGCATTGACCCCCGCGTGGCAGGGTTAAAAGTAAGGCGCCGGTTCGGCCCCCCTCGGCTTCCCCGGCGCCTATGAGATTCGCGTGAGCGAGTCTCGGCGTCCTTCTCTCGGACGCATGCACTAACCAGCACTCCCGGCGTGGTTACCCAGAGTTGCCGCGGAATCCGGTGGTTTCGCGAACCTTACAGTTGCGTCGCAATCGCCTCCTAGGCCCCCGTGGCCCATGGTCGAGATCCCCCAACCTATGGTAGGCTCGCGTTCGAAGTCGCATCCCTCCGCCCCGCCCTCCGCCATGCTGAGATTCCCCCGCCCTGCCCTCCTCGTCCTTGGCCTCGCCGCAGCCCTCGCTGGCTGCAAGAGCCTGAACACCGACCTGGGCAAGAACGTCTACGAGCGCGAGCTCGAGGACACCTTCTCCGACGCGCCCGCGGGCGTCGTCGGCACGACTCCCTCCACGCGCCTCACGGTCTTCCGCGAGCACAGCTTCGTGAGCGAGCCGCGCCCCGAGGGCGAGATCCTCAGCCCGGCCCCCGGCATGTCGCCCGACGGCTTCGTCGCGCGCTCGCCCGAGTCCAGCCAAGGCCTGCGCTTCCTGCGCGAGGCCACCTGGCGCCTGGCCGAGGCCCGCGCCAACTCCGTCGAGGGCATGCTCGCCGCGCGCGAGTCCGGCATGAGCGACGCCGCGATCGCCTCCATGTTCCCGTCCCGCGACGACTGGGCGCACCTGTACCTGCAGACGCTGGAGATGTCGCGCGACACCGTCGTCGCCGAGTTCCAGGCGGGCACCGACGCCGAGCAGGTGCACGCCGAGGTGCGCCGCGCCGAGCTCGAGAACGAGCGCGCCATGGCCGAGCTCGAGTTCGAGGCTCGCGTCCAGCAGGAGCAGCTCGAGGCGGAGCGCTTCTTCGCCGAGATGGAGGCTGACGTCCGTCGGTCCGAGCTCGAGTTCCGCTACCAGGGTGAGGTGGCCGGGGTCCAGGCCGAGCAGCACGCGAACGAGCTCAAGGCCGACCTCGATCGCCTGCGCTACGACGCCGAGCTGCAAGAGGAGCAGCTCGAGGCCAAGATCGCCCTCGAGTCCCTGCGCGTCGATCTGGAGCGCGCCGAGCTCGACTTCGAGCTGGCCATGCGCCAGGCCGAGCTTGCCGCCGGGAACGACGCCCAGGGCATGGGCTTCATCGACTTCTCCTCGGGAGAGTGGGAAGGCGACTGGGAATGGAGTGCGGGGCACGGCGGCCAGTGGGTCGGGCTCGAGAACTGCGAGGGCACCTGCGACCAGGCCAACGGTGGGGACTGCGACGAAGCGGACTGCGGCACCGAGGTCGAGTGCGACCTGACCTTCTACACGCTCGACTGCGACGAGCCCTGCGAGGCCGAGGCTGCTTGTGGCGACTGCGCGTCGGCTTGCGAATCGGAAGACATCGCCGTGGACTTCAGCGCCCTCGGTTACCTGGGCACCTGCGACGACTCGGAAGAGACCTGCGAGGCCGGGGCTGCCTGTGGCGACTCCAAGGGCGACTGCGCTTCGGAAGCCTCGGGCGGCGTCCTCAGCGCGATCGGCTACATCGGGGAGTGCTCCGACGAAGCCCCTAGCTGCGCCACCCCCGACTGCGAGAGCGCCTGCTGCACCAAGTCGGCCTGCGACCTGCCGGCAGCCAACTGCACCGAAGCCACCGCGAGCTGCGACGGCAGCGCCAAGGCCGACCAGGATTTCTACCGCGGCCCCGACCACTGCGTCCCCCCCACTGCGGCGGCGACCTGCGAAGTCCCGACCGTGGAGCAAGCGCCCGCCGCCTGCGACGCGCCCGCTGCCTGTGACGCCCCTGCCAAGTGCGATGCGAAGTC
>JARGPD010000162.1 GCA_029212845.1 Planctomycetota bacterium | reverse complement strand
GGGTCGATGCCGTGGCGCTGGAAGGCGAGCTCGATGCGGGGGGTGTGGTAGGCGTGGCTGACGGCGAAGAGCTGACGCGGCGGCGGCTCGGGCAAGGGCCAGTGGACCAGGAGCTCGGCCGTGTTGGCGGCGGTGTCCCAGGTCGAGAGGCCGACTCGATCCTGGATGCAGGCGCTGCTGGGGATGCCGGCTTCGGTGGCCATGGCGAGCATGGCGGCGACCTCGTGCTGGCCGCCCGGGCCGGGGCCGCCGGAGAGGATCAGGTGGTCCACGTGGCCGTCGAGGTGCAGGTCGATGGCGGTGCGGGTGCGGTCGAAGAGGGCTAAGGACGGACTGCCGTCGGAGCGCACGCCCGCGCCGAAGACGATCGCGGCGGCGGGCTCGCGCTCGGAACCGTCGGCGAGCACCTCGGCCGGGCCGACGTAGCGCGTGCTTCCGAAGCTCGAGACGAGGCCGAGGGGCACGAGCAGCGCGAAGGCTCCGGCGCCGCCGGCGAGGGCGGCTAGGCGCAGGGCTAGCGGCCGGCGCACCCTGACAGGCGGCGCTCCGCTAGGGATCGCTTCGGCTCGCTTCGTGGCCTCGTCCGCCGTGCTCGCCAGCCGTCCGTGTCCGACGCCAGTCGCTGCTTCCATGCCTTGGTCCATCGCGCGGCTCTGCACCTGGTCCGCGGCCGGCCGGCGGCTAGGCGAGTTGGCACCGAGGCTGGGCAGGAGCAGCAGCAGCCCGACCAGGAAGCACGCGACGAAGGCCGAGAAGGGCAGTCCGCCGCCATAGCCGATCGCACCGGTCAGGTGCAGCGAGGCCACGACCCAGAGGTTCTGCAAGCTGGCCAGGATCGCGGCCAGGAGCACGCAGCGCACCAAGCCGAGCAGCATGCCAGTTCGCGTGATGACGCCGGGCACAAGGCAGATCGCGACGAAGGTCGAGCCGAGCACGGTGAAGGCCAGGGCCGGCCCCGGCCATGCGAAGAAGCGCAGGTCGAGCCACCACAGGTTCGAGTCCACGCCCCCGTCACCGAGTGCCACGGCAACGTTGACCAGGGTGAAGAGCCCCAGGCACAGGGACCAGGAGCGCAGGGCCTGCAGAGCGAGCCAGGCGAGCCCGGATCTCAAGGGTCCAGCGCCTTCAGGCAGGCGGCCACCGCGTGGGGCCAGCTCGGGTCATCGCGCGAGGGCCTGTGGGTGCCGCCTGCGGCCGCCCCCGAGTCCGCGGCCTCCTCCGCACGGCCTTGCAGGTCATTCGGCGAAGGCCGGCGCGTGCTGCGGTCCGCAGCGCGCTCGGCGGACACGCCCTGCTGGTCGGCCCACTTGGGTCGCATGGGGACCTCGGGCAGCTCGTCGTGCGGTGTGCTCCGGTGCTTGGTCTGGGCCGAGGCCTTGCCATCGGCGACGTCGAGCACCTCGGACAGCTCGTGGCGCAGGTGGCGCAGGTCCTCGGGCGTGTCGACGTCGTAGTCCTCCTCGAGCAGCGCGAAGCTCAGGTCGCGCTTTTCGAGCCAGGCCACGGTCTCGTGGAACATGCTGCGCGTCGACATCGTGATGTCGGTGAAGAGCCCGGGCAGCGCTCGGCGCAGGCCGACCAGGTAGTAGCCCCCGCCGAGGTCCGGACCCAGCACCACGTCCTTGCCCCCAGCGAGCAGGTCCGCCGCCGCGCGCACCCGCGCGGCCGAGGTCCAGGGCGAGTCGCTGCCCACGGCGATGGCCAGCTCGGACCGCCGGGCCCCGCCCGCGCCCAGGCACTCGCCGAACCAGTGCTCCATGCGTGCGGCCAGGCCATCGCCATGCTGGGCCGTGAGCCGGTGCCCGGGGAAACACTTCGCGAACCAGTCCCGCTCCTCGGCCGGCGCGAAGACCAGCTCGAGCCCCAGGTCGGCCTGGTCCAGACGTCGCGCGGCGTCGACGAGCAGCGCCCGGGCGAACGTCGCCGCTCCAGCACCGCCCAAGGCCGGTTCCAGCCGGGTCTTCACCTCGCCAGCGCGCGGTCGCTTGGCGAACACGCCCGTAACGAGCCGCGTGCCCTGCGCTCCTCCCTTCGTAGTGGTCACGCCTTCGATCCTATAGGAAGGCGGGTCCGGATTCGCCTTGAACCTGGCCGCCCTCGCCAACGTTAGAATCCTGCCCCCCGAGACCCGCGCTGGTCCGTCCCCGCCCCTCGGAATTGACGCCCGGAGAGTCCCCCACCTCTCCCCCGACAAGCCACCACCATGATCGCCAAGCTGCTCACCACCGTCGCCCTCGTCACCGCCCTGACCCTGCCCACCGCCGCCCAGGAGCGCCCGACGTCACGCCCCTCCCAGGCCGCCGACGCCGCGCCCCAGGAGCTGGTCATCCAGGTCGCACCCTCGACGGTCAAGGACTCGATCGACCGCGCGGTCAAGCACCTGCGCTCGACCCTGCAGGAGGACGGCTCCTACGACGGCAGCATCGTCGCCACCAGCCAAGTGCTGATCGCCCTGGCCGAGTGCCCGCGCAAGTACCGCGTCATCGACGGCCCCTTCATCACCCGCGCGGTGACCTACCTCGAGTCCCAGCGCGGCCCGACCGGCCTGATCGTGGACCCGCGCATCAGCGCCAACGAGACCCGCATCCGCTCGACCCTGCTCGCGGCCAAGGCGCTCGCCGCCGTCGAGACCCGCGGCTACGTCCAGGGCGACGACGCCAAGCTGCGAGCCCTCGTCGAGGCCGCCAAGAACGTCGACGCAGCCACCGCCGCCCGCGTGCAGGACGCGCTCCTGCCCGCGCCCAAGGTGCTCGAGTCCATGGCGCTGGTCCAGCTCCTGGCCACCCAGGGCGAGGACGGCAACTTTGGCCAGGCGCGTCCCGCCGGCACCGCCCACAGCATCCGCAACCTGACCGCGACCTGGACCGCCCTGCGCGCGAAGGAGGTCAAGTCCGCCGCCGAAGTGGCGCCCCTGCCGACCTTCGAGCCCGGCGACCGCACCGCCGCCCTCGCGGCGATGCAGCGCGGCGTGCGCTTCCTCGTCACCGAGGGCCAGATCGCGCCGGGCCGCTGGGGCTCCGGCGAGCACGCCGACCCGGGCATCACCGCCATGGTCCTGTCGGGCCTCCTGACCCTGCCCGAGCCGCGTGACGAGGCGACCACCAAGGCCATCGACGAGGGCCTCGCCTGGCTGCTGTCCCTGCAGAAGCCCGACGGCTCGATCCACGCCGGGCAGCTGCAGAACTACGTCACCTCGGCCTCGGTGCTGGCCCTGGCCCAGGCCGACGCCGAGCGCTACGCCGGCCCGATCGGCCGAGCGCGCGCCTTCCTGACCGAGCTCCAGGCCGACGAGGGCGAGGGCTACACCCCCGACGACAAGTTCTACGGCGGTGTCGGCTACGGCGGCGACCTGCGGCCCGACCTCTCCAACCTGCACATGGCCCTCGAGGCGCTCAGCGCTGCCGGCGCCGATGGCGACGACCCGGCCATGAAGAAGGCTCTGAAGTTCCTCGAGCGCACCCAGAACCGCAAGGAGTCCAACGACATCTCCCTGGACGACGGCGGCGACGAGGGTCTGATCCAGAGCGGCGACGACGGCGGCGCGGCCTACATGCCCGGCGACTCGAAGGCCGGCTTCGAGGTGCTCGCCGATGGCACCCGCGTGCCGCGCTCCTACGGCTCGATGACCTTCGCGCTGCTCAAGGGCTTCCTCCTGGCCGGCCTCGAGAAGGACGACCCGCGCGTCGCCGCCGCCCACGGCTGGCTGCAGCGCAACTACACCCTGGACAAGAACCCCGGCTTCGAGGCCTCGGCCGATCCCGGCGCCGCCTACCAGGGGCTCTTCTATTACTTCCTGGCCCTCGCGCGGGCGCTCGAGCTCTACGACGAGCCGCACCTCACCGACGGCGCCGGCGTGGTGCACAACTGGCGCGGCGAGCTCGCCGGCCGGCTGGTCTCGATGCAGCTCGGCGACGGCTCGTGGGTCAACTCCAACAGCCCGCGCTGGTACGAAGGCAACCCGACCCTGGCGACCGCCTACGCCCTGTGCTGCTTGGGCGCGGTCATCGAGTAGGGCCAGGCGGCTGAGGGCGGGACCCCACCCGGGATCCCGCCCCGCCTGACTCCGCCTACCCCCCCGGGAAGGCGAAGCACGAGCCAGGAGTGGGCCGAGCTGAGGGGCGCTCGGATGCCTCCCCACTCCCAGGCCAGAACGCCACCGGCCCGCCGTGCGCTACGCATGGCGGGCCGGTTCTTTGGCGCCTGGCCTAAGCCACCTGGTAGCCAGAACTTGCGACCAGGCGGCCGGGGGGGCGCGCCGCGGTCAGCACGCCTGCTCAGGCCGCCTGGCGCACGGGGCCCAAGAGGCCCGCGAGCAGCTCGGCGGCCGGGCGCAGGTCGCTGGGCTCGATGGTCAAGCTCTCGAAGCTGAGCGAGATCGAGAGGCCCTGCAGGATCGGGTTGTTCTCGGCGCGCCCCTGCACCGTCGCGATGCAGTCCGGGGCGTCGGCCTCGTCGCACGCGAGCAGCATGACCAGGAACTCGTCCTCGCCTATGCGACCGATCGCGTCGTGGCCCCTGGCGCAGCTGCGCAGGGCCTGGGCGACCTCACCGAGCACGACCTCGCCCTCCTGCTCGGACCAAGCTGTCCGGGGCCCCTGCTGGCCGCTCACCTTCACGCGCAGGATCGACAGGGGCAGATCCCGACCGCGACAGCGCACGAGCCCACCGGCCAAGACCTCCGACGTGCCCGCCCGGTTCCAGGTCCCGGTCAGGGGATCGAGCAGGGACTTGCGCTGGGCACTCGAGCTGCGCCCGATCAGGTCCAGCTGGGTCAGCCCGAGCTGGACGAAGCTGAGCTCGGCCTGGGCGACCATGGCGAGGTCCCGCAGGGCTTCCTGGTCCGCGGGGCCGAAGCTGCGCGGGTCGGAGTCGATGATGCACAGGGTGCCCAGGCGATTGCCCGCGGGATCGGCCAGGGGATGGCCGGCGTAGAAGCGGATGTGCGGCGCCCCGACCACCAGCGGGTTGTCATGGAAGCGCTCGTCGGTCGAGGCGTTCTCGACGACGAAGGCGTCCTCGCCCAGGATGGCGTGGCCACAGAAGGAGATGTCGCGCGAGGTCTCGCAGGCCGACAGGCCTTGCCGGGACTTGAACCACTGGCGCTTGTCGTCGACCAGGCTGATCAGCGAGATCGGGACGTCGAAGAAGTTCTTCGAGAGGCGGGTGATGCGGTCGAAGCGCTCCTCTCCTGGGGTATCCAGGACTTGGAGCCGCAGGAGGGAGGCGACGCGCTCGGCTTCGTTGGACGGAACGATGGGGTGTTGCATGGCAGCACTGCTCGACCAGATCCCGGCCCCGGTGAAACGAATTCGACAAGAAGCGGCCCATGCGGACCGCTCGAAGGCCCTCACAGGCCCAGGCCGGTGCGCGGCCCCGTCCCGAGAGCTGTCAGCGCTTGCGGACGAGCAGCAGGCCGTCGCCGATCGGGACCATGACCGGATCGACGCGCTCGTCGGCGTGGATCGCTAGGTTCAGCTCGCGGATCGTGGCGTTGCCCGGCTCCTGGCCCTGGTCGCTGTCGGGCTCGGCGAAGATGCCGCCACCGCGGAACATGTTGTCGAACGCGATCAAGCCGCCCGGGCGCAGCAGCTCCAGGACCTGCTCGTAGTAGCCCGGATAGCCGGTCTTGTCGGCGTCGATGAAGGCCAGGTCGAAGCTGCCCGACTGGCCGTCCTCGAGCAGGGCGGCGAGGGTCTCGGCCGCCGGCGCGAGGCGCAGGTCGATGCGCTCTTCGAGGCCCGCCTTGCGCCACTCCTCGCGCGCGATCGCGGTCCATTCGTCCGAGGTGTCGCAGCACACCAGCAGGCCGTCGGGACCGAGGTGCTCGGCGATGCAGATCGACGAGTAGCCGGTGAACGTGCCCAGCTCGAGTGCGCGCGTGGCGCCGGTCAGCTGGGTCAGCAGCGCGAGCAGGCGGCCCTGCTCGGGCGAGATCTGCATCTCGCCCCACTCCATCGGCAGGGTGCGCGCGCGCAGGTCCGCGAGCTGCGCGGACTCGCGCTGGGTGGAGAGCAGGTGCAGGTAGTCGCCGACGCGCGGGTCGGAGTAGGTGGTGCTGGACATGGGCAAGAGGATAGCGAGCTGGCGCCGGGCCGCCGACCGCGAATGCCTGCTCGCGTGGTTTCGTGCCGGTCCTGGGCAGGCTGGGGGACCGCGGCTACGGCCCCGGGCCTGGGATCAAAGGTCGCCGCGCACGCTCCCGAGCTCGCGGTAGTGCTCAGCCTCGGCCTCGAGCGTGGCTGCGTCGATGACCAGCTCGATCGGAGCGGTGGCCTCGTCGATGGTCAGCTCGGACGCCCCGCGGAAGCTCAGCTCGCGGCTCCACTCGGTCCCATGAACGCCTACCACCAGGCTGTTCACGCGCAGCTCGTAGGTGCCCGGAGCCGGCACGTGGGGCTCGTCCTGGCCGAGGATCCCCACCCGCGGGCCCCAGCGCCGCAGGTAGTAGGCCAGGGGCCCCTTGGGAGCGGCCACCCCGACCGGGGTGAGCTCGACCTGCACGCTGAAGTTGAGGTCCTCGAGGGCCGTCCCAGAGGCCCACCGGATCGGCACGCGGAAGCCGCGCTCGAGCACGACGAGCTCGGGCAGGTTGCCGGGATCGAGCTGCCTGGGGAAGTAGCCGTCGGCCTCGACGAGGATCGCGTCCAGGGGGGCATGGCCGACCAGGAAGCCGCCGCGGTCGCTGGAGCCGATGTGCTCGAGGTGGCTGCCGCGCAGGGTGTAGATCGAGGCCGACAGGCGCTGGCCGTCGGAGTTGACCACCTGCAGGTCCAGGCTGCGGAAGGCGCCGCGCAGGTCGAGCGGATCGAGCCGCCCGTCGGTCGACTCGAGCGCGGCAACGACGACACCTGGCACGACCCCTCCGGCCGCGGCGTCGCCCTTGGGCTCGACGCGCAGGGTGTAGCTGCCCGGGCGCAGGCCCTGGAAGCGGAAGCTGTCGCGCTCGAGGACGATCTCGGTCCAGCCGTGCACGTCCATGCGCTCGGGGGCGGGGCCCTGGGCAGCGTCCCAGACGCCGAGCCAGAGCGCGCGCGGCGAGACGCCCGGGTCCAGCTCGAGCCGGCCCACCAGGTCGGCACCAGGCTCGAGCCGCAGCACCAGGTCATGGCTCGGCGCGGACACGGGCACCGGCTCGTGCCAGCCGGCCCCGGAGCGCACCTGCAGGAAGAGGCCGGGCTCGTCGGGCAGGTCGGGGAGCTCGAAGCTGCCGTCGACCTGGGAGGCGCCCATGGTCGCGCCGACGCTCGACCAGAGCAGCCCGTCCGCGCGACGCCGGACGAGCTCGACCAGCGCGTGGGCCACGGGCTCGCCGGCCGCGTCGAGCACGTGGCCCGCGAGGTCGGACTCGCGCAAGTCGACGGGCTCGGGCCTGGGCAGGCGCAGCTCGCCGAGCTCGATCCGGCCGCCGCTCGCGGGCGGCAGGCTGACCGTGATCGAGCGCGTGTCCGGTCCGTACTGGGTCAGCACCAGCTCGGTGTCCTCGGGCCCGAGCCCGAAGCTGAGCTCGAAGCTGCCGTCCTCGCCCAGGTCGCCGAGCATGCCACCGACGCTGCCGACCTGCACGTTGACCATCGAGCCGTCCGGAACGCTGTCGTCCCAGTCCAGCAGGCTGCCCGCCAGCACGCGCGCCTCGCGCTCGAGGCTCAGCTCGACGTGGACCAGCTGGCCATGCAAGGTCGGCGCTTCGAAGTCCAAGCCCTCGGCATGCACGAGCCCGGGCGCGGCCGCCTCGACCCGCAGCATCCCGCCGAGGCCGACCGGGCCCAGCCGCACGACGCCGTTTTCGGTCGCGCCGAAGACCATCGACCCCTCGAAGAGGCTGCTGCCCGCTCCGCCGGCCTCACCCAGGCGAACGAGGGTCCCGTCCGGTGCTGGTATTCCGCCCCGCTCGACGCGCACCTCGACCTCGCCGGTGCTGGGCAGGACCAGCTCGATCGGCTCGCTCGGGAGGCGGTCGATGAAGACCGGCGCGGTCACCGGGATGTCCATCGGGTAGCCGAGGGCGACCACGAGCGGCATCGTGTCGGCCATCTGCGCCCCGTGGGCCGGCAGGACGAGCTCGGCGATGCCCGTCGCCGCGTCGGTGATTCCCGTCGAGACCGAGACCAGGAAGGAGTTGCTGCCACCGCGAGAGGCCTCGGCGGCCAGCTTGACGGGGACGCCCGACGCCAGCTGGCCGGTCGCTCCACGCACGCGCACGCGCACCGGGCGGTCCGAGGCGAGCCGCAGCTCGACGCGCTCGTCGCCCATGCCGGCGGCGTCGAGGCAGCTGAGCTCGCCGGCCTCACCGAGCAGCATCAGGCCGACCGCCCCCGCCTCGACGACCGCGATGCCGCGCTCATCGGTGGTGTAGCGCGTGCCCTTGGCCCGCAGCAGCTCGCGCACGCTCCAGGGCATGTGCGCCTTCATCTCCTCGGCTTCGAAGCCCGAGATCGGGAAGTCCATGAAGTCCGAGGCGAAGACGTCGGCCCCAGCCATGGGCTTGTCGGTGCGGGCATCGAGCAGGAGCACCTCGAGGCTCGCGCCGCCCGCGGCGGAGACCGGTGGCGCCACGGTCGCGCTGGGGGTCCCGGCGGCTGCCACGCTGCGACGCTCGATCGCGGCCGGGGGCCCGGGGTCGCTGGCGGGCTGGTCCGCGGCCAAGCTAGGGCCTGCGCCCGCGAGGTCGATGCCCGGCTGCTCGGCCTCGGGAGTGCCCCCGAAGAGCAGCTGGTAGCCGGCGAAGAAGAGCAGGGCCAGGGTCGCGGCCAAGGCGGTGAGCTTGTGCTTCACGAGGAGTCCTCCCAGGAGAATCGGTTGGACCTTCGAGGTCGGGAGCAAGAGCGGCGCGAAGCCGGCCAGCCACTGGTCGCGGTCGCCCCCGTGGGCCGCGTCGAGGCGCTCGCGCAGCTGCTCGAGGCCCCGGGCCAGGCGGCTGTTCACGGTCGCGATCGGGAGGCCCAGGCGCTCGGCGATGTGGCGCGGCGCGAGGCCTTCGACGTGGCGCAGGATCAGCGCCTCGCGGTAGGGCTCCACGCAGCTGAGCAGGCTGCGGATCAGGAGGTCCTGCTGCTCGAGGCGCGCGACGTGGTCGTCGGTGGCCCCCACTCGCTCGGGCCGCGCCGCCTGGCGCTCGCGGTGACAGCGGCGCGCCTCGTCACGCAGGCGTGACGAGGCCAGGTTGCGCACGACGCCCGACAGCCAAGCTGTCAGCGAGCCACGCGGGCGTGCCGGCTTCGACAGGGCCACGAGGTACGCCTCCTGGACCACGTCGTCGGCGAGCGCGGCGTCGCCCACGAGGCGCTGCGCCAGGGCTCGCACCCATCCATCCGAGCGCGCCAGGCGCTCAAGCTCCTCG
>JARGPD010000161.1:7387-9477 GCA_029212845.1 Planctomycetota bacterium | reverse complement strand
CCTCGCGGTGGCAAGCAGCAGCGGCGAGGCGGGCCGGGGGCGTGCGGTGGTTCGAGGTGGTAGGAGACTTCGGACCCGGGACGCGAGCCGTGGCGAGCTGGCTGGCGCCACTCGCTCGCGAGCGGCTGGGTCCCAGCCCCGAGCTCGAACCCAGAGCAGGTCGGATCCCGTTCCGCATTCGCGCCCGGGCGGCCGGGCTCGCTATCCTGCGTGCGTGCGCACCGCCCTCATCGTCTTCGCAGCCCTGATCGTCGTGTTCCTCCTCCGGGCGGCGCCGGGGGTGACCTTCGAGGACGCCGGCGAGCTGGTCGCCGCCGCCGGCAGCTGGGGCGTGCCCCACCCACCCGGCTACCCGCTCCTGACCCTGGTCGGCGGCGTCTTCATCGAGGTCGGCGCCTGGTTCGGCCTGGCCCCCGCGCGCGCCATGGTGCTGGTCTCGGTGCTCTCCGCTGCCGGCGCCGCCGCCCTGCTCGCGCGCTTCGTCGAGCTCGTGCGCCCCGCCACCGAAGGGCGCCGCTGGCTCGTCGCCCCCCTCGCCTGCGGCGTGCTCCTAGCCCTCTCGCCGACCTTCCGCGCCCAGGCCATCGTGGTCGAGGCCTACGCCCTCGCGGCGCTCTGCAACGCCGCCCTGCTCCTGGCCTCCCTGCGCGCGCGCCCGGCGGTCGTCGGCCTGCTCTTCGGCCTGACCATCGCCGCCCACCCGAGCGGCCTCTTCAGCTTTCCCCTGTTCGCCTTCGCCGTGCTGCGCGCGGGGGGAGGCCGGGAGCTCGGGCGCGGGCTCGTCGGCCTCGCGCTCGGCCTCTCCACCTACCTGTACGTGCCCCTGGCCGCGGCGACCAAGCCGGCGGTCAACTGGGGCGGCATCGACGGCCTCGGCAGCCTCATGGACCACCTGCTTCGGCGCCAGTTCGGGGCGACGCCCGAGCGCGACCTGGTCGAGCAGGCGACCTTCCTCGCCGAACACCTGATCGGCCAGTGGCCGGCCCTGATCCTGCTCGGCCTGGTCTTCGGCGGCGTGCTCACGAGGCGTGCGCCCAAGCTGCCGCCCGGGACGGAGGCGTCGCTCGTCGGCCCAGCCCTCGGGCTCGTGGGCGTGACGCTCCTGGTGCAGACCCTCGGTCTGTTCTGGGCCCAGCACTACCCGGTCACCGAGGAGATCACGCGGGTGCGCCTGGCCGGCAGCTTCGTGCCGCTGGTGCTGTTCGGCGCCGCGGGCCTCGGGCTGCTCTGCCTGCGGATCGAGGCGCGCCTGTCCGGGCGTTTCGGCGGTCGCTACCGGCTGCCGCTGCTGCTCCTGGTCGTGGTCGGCGCCAACCTGCATGCGAGCCCCTACGGCGAGCCGACCCTGGCCAAGTTCCAGGACATGTCGGCGATGACCGAGGCCGAGTCCTATGCCCGCGAGGTGCTCGAACCGCCCGCGGGCGCGAGCCAGCCCACGGTCATCCTGATCAACCGCCTGGGCTACAGCGACGTGCTCTACTTCCCGCTGCTCTACGCCCAGACCCAGCTCGACCTGGGCGCCGGCTGCCTGGTGATCGACCGGGAGCTGCTCGGCGCTGCCTGGTACCGGGCGGAGCTGATCGAGGCCCTGCCCAGCTTCGAGGCCGGATTCCGCGAGCTCGGCGCTGCCATCGACGCAGCCGGCAGCGACCCGCGCATGCGACGCATCGCCCAGGTCCCGCACCTCCGCCGCTTGGCCCAGAGCCTGCCAGACGGCCTCGCCCTGATCGGCCGCCCGGGCCCGCGCCTGGTCGAAGGCGAAGGCCTCGCCGGACAGCCGGGTCCCGGCCCCGTCTCCAGCCAGTCCAAAGTTCCCGGAGCGGGATCGGGACAGCTCGAGGCCAGCGCCATGGGATCGGGACGAGTCGGGGGCAGCGGTTCGCGCTTGCACCTCTCGGCCGATGAGCGCTTCTGGTGGCTAACGACCCAGCCGAGAGCCTCCTCCCCGAGCCCGCCCTCACGGCCCTACCTCGACCGCAAGGCCGCCCTGGACCCCTGGCGCGCCGAGCTCCTCCGCGAAGCCCTAGAGCGCGACAACTTCCGCGCCAAGGCCTCCACCCCCTAGGCCCCCCTCCCGGCCGACGACACGG
>JARGPD010000161.1:0-7287 GCA_029212845.1 Planctomycetota bacterium | reverse complement strand
AACTTCCGCGCCAAGGCCTCCACCCCCTAGGCCCCCCTCCCGGCCGACGACACGGTGCGGTGCGGCACGGTGCGGTGCGACACCGTACCGTCGATCCGACACCGCGTTCGGCCTACCGCATTCGACCCACCTCGTTCGGCCCACCGCCTTTGCCCGGCCGGGTTGGCGCTGCGGCACCTCTTGCCGCGGCGCGAGCGCAGGGCTAGCGGTCGGTAGCCGGGGCTTCGACGACCTCGTTGACGGCGAGCTTGGTGAAGAGGTCGGCAAGCCGGTCGTCCTCGGTCCCATTGATCAGGAACGCGTGGCTGAAGCGGTCGCCCTCAGCGTCGAGGTGCACCTCGACGCTGGCCGTGGCGTCCGGACCGGCCAGGTAGTCCGCGAGGGCCGCGCGCCGCTCGCTGAGGTACTCGGCCTGCTCCTCGAGGTTGCTGCGCAGCTCGAGCGCGTCACGGTCGCTGTCCCAGACGCTGGCCATCAGGTACAGCAGGCTGCCCCCACGCTCGAGCAGCACGTAGCGGTCGCCGCCCCAGCCCGTTGCCGCGCGGTTGGTGTAGCGCATGCCCATGAGCGCCATCGGGTTGGTGGCGTCGAGGCCGCCGCGCTCGCTCCTCGGCGACGTCGCCAGGGCGATCGAGGACTCGCCCAGCGTGTCCTCGTGCAGGAGCTTCCAGCCATCGGCCACCAGGGCGCTCGAGTCGATCGTCAGGACCCGCGGCTCGTCGAGCTGCTTGGGATCCCAGTACTTCTCCGGGTGCAGCACCTGCTCGGTCGAGCGCGGCGGATCGGTGAAGGCGCGGTCCAGGTCCTCGTTCTTGATGTTCCCCATCTGGCCGACCATCACGTTGTCGCTGCGCACCAGGAACGACGCCCCCCGCAGGTAGACCATCATCATCGGCTTCCACATGCACTCGGGGGCATCCTCCAGGCCGCTGGTGTCCATCTCGCTCGCGCCGGCGAGGTCCTTCATCGAGACCTGCTTGCCGATGTTGCTGATCATCCAGCGGTTCATCAGGCCGGTGCCGCTGCCCTCGACCACCGCGTGGTAGGCCAGCTGCGCGTCGGCGTTGCCGTCCATACCCTCGAGGGTCCCGTCGATGTCGTACAGCTGGTCGTCGAGGGCGTGGGTCAGCTCGTGGGCCAGGATGATCTTCGCTAGCCCCCCTTGGAAGCTGCTCATCAGGCAGAAGGACTCGGTGGCGGGATCGTAGAACCCGCCGACCTGCCCCTCGAGCATCTCCAGCTGGGCTGCCATGTAGTCGAGGTCCGGGTCGATCAGGCCGTAGAGCTTCAGGACGAGCGACTCGGCGCGCACCTTGTCCGCGGTCGTCATGCGATCGACCCGGTCGGTGGCGTACTCGAGGAAGCCCTCGGCGTCGGCGATCGAGACCTTGACCTCGCGCGTGTACTTGACGCCGCGCAGCTCCTCGATGTCGGCCAGGATGTCCTTGGTCATCGCCTCGAGCTCGGCCTGGGTCAGGCCCTCATCATCGGGCTGCGCGGGCCGCGAGTCCTGGGGCGCGAGGCCGGGGGAGAGGACGGGGGCGACCAGGGCGAGGACGAGGCTGAGGTGGTTCATAGCAGGCAGTTCACGTGGACTTGGGGCGGACGCTGGCACCCTACGGAATCGGGGTCCGGATCTCGCCGATCCCCACGGAAATGGCGACGTCCTCCCCCAGGAAGAGGAGCCGCCCCGCGGGCCGGATGGGCGCGCGGGGCGGCTCGTTCGGTCCGAGGCCCTGGCCTAGGGCACGATCGCGACCGTGCTGACACCGGACTTCGAGTCGTAGATGAAGCCGAAGGGGTTCAGGGTCACCATCTGCAGGCTGAAGTTCGCGCCGGCGAAGCCAACGGGCACCGGACCGAGGTTCCACGGCGCCTCGCCCGAGCCGTCCAGGAAGACCACCTTGAGGAAGCCGAGGTTCGGCCAGATGTCCATGGTGCCGCCGGTCGGGAGCGGGAAGGGGACCGGGATCGTCGGGTCGTCGAGCACCGCGATCGCCAGGGCACCGGGAGGGCCGAGCAGGCGCAGGTTGGCCATGTTGCCTTCCTGCACGGTGCCGTCGATCTTGCCGTTGACCTCGATCACGGTCTCGTGGATGACCTTCTCCATGTCGCCGGGCTGGGCGAAGAGGGTCGTCGAGCCGCCGCGCTGCCAGTGGGCCACCACCTCGGCCGAGGTGTTGGACCCCAGGCCGAAGTGGATCATGTTGTCGCCCTGGCTGGCGTGGGCCATCTCGGCCATCAGCTCGCGCACCTGGGTCGTGCCGCCGGCGGTCACCTCGAAGCGCGTGTTGAAGCCGCCGGGGGCCGAGCGGGTCGTCACCGGACGCACACGCAGCCAGTGGTTCGAGGTCACGAAGTCGTTGCGGTAGAGGGTCGCGCCCTCGTTCTCCGCCGGCACGACCACGTCCATGTCGCCGTCGCCGTCGTAGTCGATCAGCGCCGCCCCGCGGCCACGGCCACCGTTGTTGAGGCCGAGCGTGTCCGCCTCTTGGGTGAAGTGGCCGGTCCCGTCGTTCTCGAAGACGCTGTCGGGGTGCACCTCGGCGATCGGCATGTTGTAGCCCGTGAACAGGTCCGCGCCGACCACGTAGAGGTCCGCGTCCATGTCCAGGTCGTAGTCCCAGGCCATGGCACCCCAGTTGTTGTTGAGGTTCAGGCCGTCCGCCTGGGGGCCGAGGGTCAAGAAGTCGGCCTCGGCACCGCTGCCGACGATGCCCTGGGTGAAGACCCCGGTGCCGTCGTTCACGCTCAGCGAGTTGCGCCCGATGTTGGTCGAGTACATGTCGAGGTCGCCGTCCGCGTCGAAGTCCGCCATCGTGGCGCCCATCGCGAAGTCGCGCAGGTCGAAGCCCGTCGCGACGCTGACGTCCGTGAAGGCGCCGGTGCCGTCCCCGTGGTACAGCTGGCTCGGCACGGAGAAGGCGCCGAAGTCGTTCTGCACCGCGAGGTCGAGGTGGCCGTCGAGGTTGATGTCGGCGAAGAAGTTGCCGAGCGTCACGCCCTCGGAGCCCGTGCCCGCCAGCGCGTTGATCTTGGTGAACATCGGGAAGCCCGGGGCCAGGGGATCCATGCCGCCCTCCTCGAACTCGTTGCGCCACATGTCGTTGACCCAGCCGGTCAGCTCCCAGGTGGTGCTGAAGCCCTTCATGTACTTGCCGACGTACAGGTCGAGGTCCCCGTCCGCGTCGATGTCGCCGAAGCGCGGGCTCATCCACCACTCGGTGTGGGGCGCGCCGAAGGAGCTCTGGGCCACGTCGGTGAAGGTCCCGTCGCCGTTGTTGCGGTACAGGTACGGCTTGCGCTTGCGCGCGGTGACGAACAGGTCCATGTCGCCGTCGTTGTCGAGGTCGCCGTAGCTCACCCCGTAGGACGCCTTGTCCATGTCGCCGGCGACACCGGCCGCGGTCGTCACGTCGGAGAAGGTGCCGTCGCCGTTGTTCTGGACCAGGTAGTTGTGACCACCGGGGAAGGGCCAGTTGTTGCCGATCGCGAGGAAGGTCTCGTCCGCCGCCGGGTTCGAGAAGAACATGTCGGTCAGGCCGTCGCCGTTGTAGTCGAAGACCGCGACACAAGTGCCCGCCGCCGGACGGTTGCCGCCCTGGAACGCCACCGAGCCGAGGCCCGAGAGCTCGGTCACGTCACGGAAGGGCTTGCCGGCGCGATCGGTGACCTCGAAGTCGATGTCCTCGTCGAAGTAGATCAGGGAGGGTCCGTCGTAGATGAACACCTCCATGTGGTACAGGCCCTGCTGGATCGGCTGCGGGATGGGCGCCGAGTCGAGCGGGAACTCGAAGGTCATCAGCGCCTGGTTGACGACCGAGGTGTAGGTGAAGTCCCCCGGAGCGACGGTGTAGGTCGCGGCGTCGATGCCCGGCCCCCCCATCGGCAGGTTGACCACCGTGCCGTCGGGCAGCTTGAGGGTCGCCTCGAGGTCGATCGTGTAGCTCTGGGACGCGGTGGTGTTCAGGAGGTCGACGCGGAAGGCGAGCTCACCGACGTTGCCCTCTACGTCGGTCACGTCGATCGTGCGCTGGAGCGGGTGGATGTTCGCGACGATGTCGGTCGGCGCGACGCCCGCGGTCTGCAGCACGATCTGCTGGGTGTAGTTGGGCGAGCCGAGCGTGTCGGTGGGCAGGTAGAAGTCCAGGAAGTTGTTCCCGCTCTCCAGCCACTTGGTGCGGCCCTCGAAGGTGCCGATGCCCGCGCCGTTCCAGGTGATGTCGTAGCCCCAGCCGAGAGCGCCATCGGTGTAGGCGCCGTTGTTGGTGATCGGGGGGCACAGGCTCCCGTCCGCGTAGCGCGTGCGGAAGAAGACCTCGCTGACCGACTCCGTGGGGTCGATCACAAAGCCCTGCACCTCGGTGCTAGGGACGGAGGTCTGGGAGCCGGGTGGCGGGGTCGTCACAACGATCGTCTGCGCGGACGAGAGGCTGGCGAAGAGACCAAGGGTCGCGAGGGTGGCGAGGATGCTCTGGAGGGGCTTCATCAGGAGAGATGCTGGGGTGTCTTTGGTCCAGACGTGCGTGGCCGGGTTTCCTGGGAGGAGCGGGCCGACTCCGATCCAGGGTTCCACTGCGGTGGCGCACCGCACGAAAGTGGGGTTCAACGCTTCAATCGTACAAGGAATGACCAATTCTGGAGAGTCAGGACGCTTTCGTGTGGAGAAGGTTCGATTCTGTCCTGCCAGGGAGGGGCCATCCAGCTGGATTGGGACGTGGGGGGCGACTCCCCGGTTCCCGAACTCGCCCAAGTCCTAGGCCCCGATTAGCCCGTGTGCGTCCCGCGCCGGGACGTTAGCCTGAGGCGCTCCCCCCCCGTAGTCCCCAAGACGCCATCCCATGCGCCTGAAGTCCCTGCTGGCAGCCCTGCTCCTCGCCGTCCCCGCGAGCCCGGCCCTTGCCGCGCCCACGCTTGCCCCCGTCGAGCCCCCCTCCTCCCAGGAGACGCCCGCCGCAACCGGCGAGGAAGAGCCCGGCTGGTGGCAGGCCTTCAACGAAGACGTCAACGACGTCTTCGAGGACGTCAACAACTTCCTCGGCGGGTACATCTTCTACGACCTGTTCCACGACGAGGACCTCGTCGCCGCCAACGGCAGCGAGGGCGACGACCTGGCCACGGTGACCGCCCTGCTCGCGAGGCTGACGGAGAACGGCGAGCTCGACCCGTTCGAGTCGGACCTGACCTTGCGCCTGCCGGTCGGCTACCTGGACGCGGCTGGCATCGAGGCCCTCGACGCCCAGCTCCGTGGAGCCTTGGCCATCAAGGCCGGCTCGCGCGGCTTCAGCATCGAAGTCCCCGAGGGCGACGACGCGGTCCAGAGCGTCACCATCTACGCCTACGCACGCGGCGTCCAGTTCGCCGTGCTGTGGCTCGTGCTCGGCGCGATCTTCTTCACCCTGCGGATGGGCTTCATCAACATCCGCGGCTTCAAGCACGCCCTCGGCGTGACCCGCGGCCTGTACGACAACCCCGAGGACGAGGGCGAGGTCAGCCACTTCCAGGCGCTCACCAGCGCCCTCTCGGCGACCGTCGGACTGGGCAACATCGCGGGCGTGGCGATCGCGATCTCGATCGGTGGACCCGGCGCGACCTTCTGGATGATCTGCGCCGGTTTCCTGGGCATGACCAGCAAGTTCGTCGAGTGCACCCTGGCCCAGCTGTACCGCGTCAAGCGCCCCGACGGGCGCATGATGGGCGGCCCCATGGTCTACCTGTCCGAGGGCCTCAAGGACGTCCACGCGAGCCTGCACCCCTTCGGCAAGGTGCTCGCGGTCTTCTTCGCGATCCTCTGCATCGGCGGCTCCCTCGCCGGCGGCAACGCCTTCCAGGTCAGCCAGTCGATGGACCTGGTCGCGTCGAACTTCAGCTGGCTCGAGGGTCGGCAGTGGGTCTACGGCCTGGCCATGGCGGTCCTCGTCGGCATCGTGATCATCGGCGGCATCAAGCGCATCGCCGCCACCGCCGAGAAGATCGTGCCCTTCATGTGTGCGCTCTACGTCGCCGCCTGCCTGTTCATCCTGTTCAACAAGGCCGGCGACATCCCCGCTGCCTTCGGCACGATCTTCAGCGAGGCCTTCACCCCCGCGGCCGGCTACGGCGGCCTGATCGGCGTGCTGGTCCAGGGCTTCAAGCGCGCGGCCTTCTCGAACGAGGCCGGCACTGGCTCGGCGGCCATCGCCCACTCGGCGGCCAAGACCGACTACCCCGTCCGCGAGGGCACGGTCGCCATGCTCGGCCCCTTCATCGACACCGTCGTGATCTGCACGATGACGGCCCTCGTGATCGTCATCACGGGCGCCTACAACAACCCCGAGTACGCCCAGTACGTCGCCAGCGACCAGGGCGCGGTGCTGACCTCCAAGGCCATGTCCGAGGTCATCAGCTGGTTCCCGAAGGTCCTGGCCGTCGCGGTGATGTTCTTCGCCTTCTCGACGATCATCTCCTGGAGCTACTACGGCGAGCGCTGCTGGTGCTGGATGTTCGGTGACCGCTCGAGCATGGCCTACAAGGTGCTCTTCCTGGTCTTCGTCTTCCTCGGCTCGATCGTCTCGGCGACCAACGTGCTGGCCTTCGGCGACCTGATGATCCTCGGCATGGCGCTGCCCAACATCGCCGGAGTCATCCTCCTGACCGGCAAGGTCAGGAAGTCCCTCGATGCGTACTGGGTCGAGTACAAGGCCGGCAACTTCAAGACCTACGACTGACGCACGGGTGTCGCTCTGATGCCGCTGGGCAAGCGCCTGCGGCTTGCTCTCGTGACTCTCACCCCGCCGTGGGCTCTTGGGCCTGCGGCGGGGTTCTTTGTGCGCTCTGTTGCCGCGCGGCAAGCGCTTGCAGCTGGCGCCCGGCAGGCGCTTGCAGCTGGCGCTCTGCACGCGCTTGCACCTGGCGCTCGGCGGGCGCTTGCACCTGGCGCCCGGCAGGCGCTTGCAGCTGGCGCTCGGCGGGCGCTTGCACCTGGTGCCCGGCAGGCGCTTGCAGCTGGCGCTCGGCGGGCGCTTGCACCTGGCTGGGGTGAGCGCACTCTTGATGCGTCGTTCGGTCTTCTGACGGCGGTTGGTCGGGGGGGGACCTGCGGTCGGCTTTCGCTCGGGACCCTGCGGGGGTCCCCATCGCCCGCTCGTGGAAGCGCCAGGGGGTGCGGCGACCCGTCGGGCGGCTCGTCTTGGGCGACTGGCGGCTTTGGGGCGTTCTCGGGGTTAGGGGGCATGGGAGTGGAGAAGGGCGGCGAGCGCCCTCGAGGGATCGCCGCACCCCCTGGCGCCGTTCCACGAGCGGGCACAG
>JARGPD010000160.1:4502-9653 GCA_029212845.1 Planctomycetota bacterium | reverse complement strand
GGGCCTACGCGTCGGCCGAGCCAGCGCGTAGGCCCGCCGGACCCGCCGTGTGGATGCGGTACCGGTGGCGCTTCCCCAGCAGGTCGCGTCCCTCCCCGGGCGATCTGGCTTCCCTTGCCCCGTCCAGCACCAGGCGAAGTCCTTCCGTTGGGTGCAGGCAGGAGGCCACCGCCGAGGGCGGCTGGCGAGGACCCGCTGGCGTGCGCGACTCCGTACCGTTGATCTGCCGCTAGCGGACGGTCAGCTTGATGATGCCGTGCTGTTCGGTGGCCTCTTGCAGCTCGATGACCCGGCGCTCGACGACCTCGTCCGCGGTGCCCCAGGCTTGGTAGACCGTCGCGAGGACCTTCGTGCGCACCGAGGTGCGGTTCGGGTTCGAAGCGAAGAACCGGGCAAAGACCAGGTACTCGCCCTCGTCGACCAGGGGGATGGTGTAGAGCTCGGGGCCATAGCCCCCGGTCACGTCCCGGGAGAGGTGCCCACCGCCAGCGGTGTCGCGGTGGCCGTAGTAGCAGTGCTCGCCAGCGGGGTCGACCACGTGCAGGTCGATGTCGGTCGAGTCCGTGTTCCACTGGATCGCGACGGCGAACTCCAGCTCCTCGGCCAGGCTGATCGGCGTGACCGCTTCGGCCAGGCCGGGCATCCCGGTCTCCAGCCAGCTCGAGCCCAGCACCTGCACCTCGCCCCGCGCCACCCGGCGCAGGAAGTGCATCGCGTCGAAGGCGGCGATCTGGTGGAAGTCGCCGAAGCGCTGCTCCCACTTGCCAGACAGCGAGACCGTGTACCAGAACATCGCCAGGTCGCCCTTGCCGAGCTCCTCGGCCGCGCGCGCCAGGGACAGGTAGCTCTGGGGTTCGAAGGGACGCTGCTCGGCGACGCGCAGCAGCAGGTGGTAGGCGTGGCCGTGCAGGCCCCAGTCGGACAGGGTCTGGGCCACGTCGCGGGCGAAGACGCCGTCGCCCGGGTTGAGCTCGGTGAACGAGGAGACCAGCCGCAGGGCGTCGCCGCGCCCGAGCGAGGCCAGGCGCTCGGCGGCCGCCGCCTGGATCAGATCGTAGGCCGGCTCGCCGCTGGCGAGGGCCTCGGCCACGTCGCTCGGGACATCCCGGGCCCAGGGCGAGCTCAAGGGCAAGGGAGTCAGGTCCCCGGGTCCCACGACCAGCGCGCTCGGCGGCAAGGTCGCGAGGGCCGCGGTGAACTCCGCCGGCAGCAGCAAGGTCGCGACCGGTCCCGTCGGCGCGGGCGCCTGGACGACCACCGGGCCGCCGGGGCTCATGACCGTCGTGCCGGGCTGGACGGCTGGTCGCCGGCCGGGAGGGCCGCCGGTGCCGGCGCGCGGCGCGCCGCCGAGCCCAGGCACGTCCCCCAGCCCACCGCCTTCGGCCAGGGGCTCGAGCAACTCGAGCAAGGCCAGGGCCGGGTCGTCCAGGTCGCCGGCCATGCGCTCGAGGGCCGCCGCCACGAGCGCCCTCGCGCTCGCCGTGCGGGCCAGCTCCAGGTCGGCATCTCCGAGCACCCTCTGGTTCGCATAGGCCTGCTCGTCCTCGAGCATCAAGAGCGAGGCGGCCTTGCCCGCGACGCGGAAGTGCGTCGCGAAGGCCTCGGCGGCGGCGCGGGTCTCGCGCCCGAACTCCTCGAGCTGGGGCGTGGTCACGACGCCATAGGCGCGCGCCGCGAGGGGCGTCGGAAGGCTGCGCGCGATCGGCAGCTGGATGCTGCGCCGCTGGCCACCCTGGGACAGGTCGAGGGTCAGGACGTCGCCGACCCCGGGCGTGCCGCGGCCCAGGAGGCGCAGGCGCGGGCCGGGGACGACGGGGTTCGGCCGGCCGCGCTGGACCTGGCCCCGGGCACCGCCGAGGCCCAGGCTCTCGATCACCCACGGCGCACCGTGGTGGGCCGTGGCCGCCCGGGCGAGGTCGGCCGGGCCAGCCAGGCTGAACAGGGCGCCGCCGGTCTCGCGGGTGAGCAGCTCGAGGGCGCGCCGGTCGGTGCCGCTCTTGCCGGTCGAGTAGGCGAACAGCGGACCGACGAGGCCACCGCCGAGTCCACGGGCGATGGCGCGGCCGTCGGCCGGGCCCCAGGTCGCGGCGCCGTCCGAGAGCAGGAACAGGTCGAGCTGCTGGCCGGCGATGCCCGGTGCCCAGGCGGGGTGCGCGGCCTCGGCCAGGGCGGCCGCGAGGTCGGTCGCGCCCTCGAGGCTGCGCAGGCGGCACTCGGCCAGCAGGCCCGCGACCGTGGCGGCGTCGTTCGTGGCCCAGCCCGGCTGCCACCAGCGCGGGGCGACGTCGAAGAACAGCACGGCGAAGCGATCGAGGTGGCCCCGGTTGGCGGTCAGGATCGCCTCGAGCAGGTCGAGCTGCGTGGCGAAGTCGGCGGCCGCGGAGAGCGACGTGTCCAGGGCGAAGATGGCCGAGGGCGAGCCCAGCCAGCCGCCGCCGGTCGTGGCGCCGAGCTCGATGGGCAGGTCGAGCGCGAAGTAGCCCGAGTCCTGGCTCGACTGCAAGGCCGCGAGGCCGGCCTCGGCCCCGAGGTCGAGGCGCAGGCGGAAGGAGCGCACGTCGGTGCTCGGCCAGGACAGGACCTGGCGCTCACCGCTGACCCAGGACTCCGCGGCGGCGGCCGGCGCGAGCAGCTCGCCGACCACGCCGGCGGGCGTCAGGGCCGAGAGCTCGAGGCCCAGGGCGGCCAGCTCGGTGGGGAAGTCCAGCGCCAGCTCGTACTCGTCGGTAGTGCCGGGCACGGAGGTCAGGTCCAGCTCATAGCCGATCACGACGCGGTGGCGGCTCTGGGGCAAGAGCGGGAAGACGCGCGCCTGGAAGATGCCGGCGCCGGCCCACTCGAGCAGCGCGGGGTCGACGCTCTTGCGGACCTCGGCCTTGTAGGCGCGTGCGGCCTGTCCGCGCGGGACCATGCGCGCCTCGCGGGCGCCGCGCCAGCGCTCCTCGCGCGAGCCCAGCACGGCCTCGGGTTCGGGGCCCTGCCAGGTCGAGCGGTCGCCGAGGTTCGTGTGCCAGTCGCTGCCGTCCGCGATCACGTCCTCGCCGAAGGCCAGGTAGTAGGGCGAGGCCCCCTCGGGCAGGCGCAGCTTGAAGTTGCCCTCGAGCTCTTGGTCGCGGTCGTTGGTGAAGACGCAGTCGAGCAGCACCCGGGCACGCATCCCGTCGACCCAGGCGCGCGCTTCGATGCCGTCGAGGGGCAGCTTGTCCTCGTCGCCGACGAACAGGCTGACCGCGTTGGCCTGGGCGCTCGCACGCTGCCAGGTGGCGCTCGCCTGGGCGTCCTGCTCGGCCTTCTTCGGCGCCACCGTGTCGCTGGGTCCCCGGAAGCCGCCGCCGGCCCCGCCGCCGATCGCGAGAGCTTCGTCCGGCCGCCCTGCGCTGCTCCCGAGGCCGCGCAGCTCGAGCTCGCCGAGGTCGGCCTCCTCCATGGGCGCCCCGGCCCTGTCCCGGCTCGAGTCGGAGTCGAAGGGCGCGTCGAAGTTCCAGTCGTCCCCGGACGCCGCCTCTTCGGACTCTCGGCCACCGACCCGCGCGGGAGTCCCGGGCGAAGCCGGCGCGGGGTTGGACATCGGACCACCGGTGGCAGCTGAGAGCTCCCCGGCCTGCTCGTCCGCCTCCTCCTGCTGGGCTTTGAGCCACGCGGCGAGGTCGGGCATCCACTCGACCAGCCCGGTCGGCCCCTCGACGAGCCGCGGGGCATCGAGCTGCACCACGGGACCGTGGCCGCCACCGCCGGGGCTCGGCTGGCTGAGGTGGCAGGCGGCGGCGAAGAGGCCGGCGAAGAGCAGCGGGGTCAGGATGGTTCTCATGGTCGGGTCGGCGAGGTTCGGGCGGGCGCGCGGGCCCAGGCTAGCGGATGGGGCAGGGCGCGGTTCAGGTCGAAGCGCGCGCACCCGCCCAGGGACGTCACGGGGGACCTTGGTCTTGGTGCTTTCCCCTTAGAACTGCGGCTGGCCCGGTGGGCGCCCGGGATGCAGCGGACGCCGCGTCACTCGGACTTGGCGCGGCTCTCGTGGACGAGCCGCTCGAGCTCGAGTGCGGCCACCTCGCGCGCGGCGAGGGACGCGTCCCCGTTATAGGGGGTGCGGATGCCGAGCAGATCGGCGAGGGCCTCGCCGGCGCGGTGCCGGGACCAGGTCGTGGTGGTGGCGTCGCGCCAGGCGCCGTCGCGCTCGAGCCCGAGGGGGGTGCCCAGGCGCAGCACCCGCAGGAGGAAGTCCACGGGCGCGGTGGAGCCCTGGATCAGGGCCGAGCGCGCGCACTCGACGCGCACCTCGAGGTCGGGGTGCGGAGCGCCGTCCTGGCACAGGGCCTCGAGCCGTGGGACCAGGTCCAGCTCGGCGGCGAAGGGCGACAGGCCGAGGCGTGCCGCGGCCACGCACAGGGCCGCATCGGCCGGGCGCGAGGGGCGCGGCTCGCGGGCCTCGAGCAGCTCGGCGAGGGCCGCGTCGGCGCGCGGGTGGTCCAGGGTCGCCAGCAGCAGGGCGGCGCGCAGGGCGAGCTCGTTGCGGACGGGGTCGCCGGCGAGCTCGGTGAGGAGCTCGAGGGCGGCGGGGTCCGGGGTGCGTGGGGCCGTGGCGTCGAGGGCGGCGAGGGTGGCCTCGAAGTGGGGCCGGTCGGACGTGCGCCAGCCGGGCGGCGGGGTCCAGGGCGCGGGGGGCTCAGGTTGGGGGGCCTGGGTGGCGGCCCCGAGCTGGGCACCGGATTCCGTCGGCTGGACCCAGGTCGGGTGGCAGGCGGCGAGGGGCAGCAGGCTGAGGAGGAGCGATGCGAGTCTTAAGGAAGGGACCATGACCAGACCATGCCCGGGGTCGGCGCATGTGGCAAGGGCGGGGCGGCGACAGGAATCGGCTTTCGCCTGTCACCGTGCGGCGAGCCGAGCGTCCTCGATGTGCGGGCGGCACCAGGGTCGCCCGGCAGCTCCGGGCCTTCGCCCATCACCTCCGCTCCCCACGAACATGCACCCGCTTCCCCTCCGCACTTGCCTCGCGCTCCTCGGCCTCGGCCTCGCCGCCACGGCCCAGACCCCGGACCGCTGGCTGGTCTCGACGACCAGCAACGTGGTCGCCGCTGGCATCGTCGATGGCGACGATGCCAGCCTGCTGCGCATCGGAACCGCCATGGCCCCCGAGGACGACATCTGCCTAGCGGC
>JARGPD010000160.1:0-4437 GCA_029212845.1 Planctomycetota bacterium | reverse complement strand
ACACCTGGCCCTGGCCGGCTTCCGGCCTTCGGACGTCGACGCGGTGGGTCTGCGACCGAGTCCCGTGCCCGCCCAGCGCGGGGTCCTGGCCTTCTCGCTGCTGTCCAACGAGGGCGGCTACCTCGATGGCGACGTGCTGGCCTTCGGTTCCACCGGTAGCCTCGATGTGCTGATCCCCGAGGCGACCCTCGCAGCCGCCCTCGGCCTGAGCGAGGCGAGCCTGGACGTGGACGGGCTCGACTACGACGAGGCTGGGCGCTTGTGCTTCTCGCTTCAGGGCTCCCTCGTGGGCACCACGGTCGGCGACGTGGACAACGGCGACGTGCTGCGACTCGAGCCTGACGGCAGCGTGACGCGGCTCTTCACCGAGGCTGACGTGCAGGCGGCCTTGACCGCGGCCACGGGCCTGACCGACGCGGTAGGGGACGTGCACGCGGTGGCCCTGTCGGGGGGCGAGACCTGGGTCGCGGTGCAGGCGCCCAGCGCCGTCGACGGGACCCTGCTGCGCCTCGGGGACCAGCCGGTCCTGGCCATGGACGAGCTGGTGGCCGGGCTTGGCGGTTCCGAGCTGGACGCCGCTGTCGTCTTGCCGGCCAGCTACCGAAGGGGCAGCCTGGCGGTGGACGTGGACCAGACGGTTCCCGGGGCGATGCTGACCGGCTTCGGCGCGGGCTTCGAGCCGCTCGCGCCGGTGGCGATCCTGGTCGCAGGCACCCAGGCGGCCAGCCTGGACCTAGGCCTCGGCGGCTTCGGGGACCTGCTGCTCGACCTCGGTGACCCCTGGTTCGCGATGGGGGGCTTCCCGGTCCTGCAGGCCGACGCCAGCGGGCGCTTCCAGGTCGGGTTCCAGCTGCCGCCGGGGAACTTCGGCGGGCTCTGGCAGGGGACCTGGGGCTGGACCTTCCAGGCCTTGGACCTCGTGCGCGTCGAGCTCAGCGCACCGATCCGGGTGCAGCTCTAGTGCCCTCGGTCGGCCCGGCGGATCTGCTCCAGGTCCCCGGGTCGATCGAGGTTCTCGAGCACGGCCGGGTCTTGGGTCGGCAGCATCCAGAGCGGGTCGGCACGGCGGCGCAGGTCGCGCAGGGGCTGGTCGGCGGTGAGCTCCTGCAGCTCGGCAGCGAGCTTGGCTCCGATCACGATCGGGTGTCCGGGCCGCAGGCCGGCCTCGCTCCCTGGCACCTCACCGAAGCCGGGGGCGAGCCAGCCACGCTCCGGTGCGCCGCGGCGCCGCCACTCGCCGAACAGCTCCAGCAAGAGGCGCGCCCCGATGCGCGGGTGGTCCACGGGCAGGATGCACAGGTCGCGACCCGGCGCCAGGCTGGCTGCCAGGGCAAGGCCGCCGGTGCGGCCAGCCTCCCAGGCCGTGTTGTGGACCATGAGGCCTTCGACGAAGCCCTGGCCGAGGCCGGCGGCGAGGGCAGCGCGGATCTCGACGTGGTGGCAGCCGGTCACGACCAGGGGCGCCTCGGCGTTCCCGGAAGCTGCGCTGGCTTCCAGCGCAGCTTGGACCAGGCGTACCACCGGCGCACCGCCGGGCAGGTCGACCAACGCCTTGGGCTGGCCCAGCCGGCGGCTAGCTCCGGCCGTCAGGACCAGGATCCGCGGCGTGGCAGGCATCAGCTCGAGAGGTACCGGTCGTAGATCGCGCGGGCGCGATCGGGCTCGTCGGTGCCCTCGATCAAGGCGCGCCCATCGGGGAACAGGGTCAGCACCAAGGCTTCGACGCGGATGCGCAGCATGGCGCCTAGGTCGTGGACCTCCTCGGCGAAGGGCGCCACGCGCGCGGCGATTGCGGCGAGGTCGGGCGCGCGGCCGGTACCCGGCAGCTGCACCGTGTTGCGGCCACAGAGCACGACCGGGTCGCGGCCGGGCGGGGCCTCGAGGAACTCGTAGGTCCCGGCGCCGGGACCCGCTCCGCAGGCTGGGCAGTCCGGGCGTCGGGGTGCGTCGAGGGCGAGGGTCGTCCCGCTCCAGACGTCGAGCTGCAGCAGCTTGGGCTCGAAGGCCGCGAGCTCGTCGTCGATGCTGGACAGGATCCGCAGGGCTGCGCCGGCCTGGATGCTGGCGATGGCGCCGACGGCGGGCGGGATGACCCCGGCGGAGTCGCAGGTCGGCAGGCTGCCGGGCGGCGGTGGGTCGGGGAAGATGCAGCGCAGGCAGGCGCTCTTGCCCGGCAGGATCGGGAGCACGAGCCCACCCGAGCCGACCACGCCGCCGTAGATCCAGGGGATGCCCATCTTCTGGCTGAAGTCGTTCAGCAGGTAGCGGGTGCCGAGGTTGTCGGTGCCGTCGAGCAGCAGGTCAGCGCCGCTCGCGAGGTCGGCCAGGTTGCTGGCATCGACGTGGGTCGAGTGGACCTCCAGCTCGGTAGGGCCGCCGAAGCGCCGCAGGGTCTCGGCCGCAGCCTCGGCCTTGGCGGCGCCTTGGGCCGCGTGGCGGTCCTCGAACAGGACCTGACGCGGCAGGTTGGAGAGCTCGACCACGTCGCGGTCGCACAGGACCAGCTGGCCCACGCCGGCGCGGAAGAGGTTCTGGGCCAGGACGCCACCGAGGGCGCCGACCCCGACCAGGAGCACGCGCGACTCCGCCAGGCGCTGTTGGCCGGCGCTGCCGAGGGGGCCGAAGCGAACCTGGCGATCGAAGCGGGCGGCGTCGAAGCCGCTCATAGGTAGATCACCGCGAGCACGATGGCGACGACCACGAGGAGGGCCAGTCCGAGGTACGGCAGCACGACCGCGAGGTCGCTCGGGGGCGGCTGGTCGATCTCGACCCAGTTGAACATGCGCCGCACCCGCGGGTGCACCTCAGCGCCGCAGTGGGGGCAGACCTGGACCTTCTTCGTGTCCGCCGGCGCGCGCTGGTCGTACTCCAGAGGGATCACCCCGTCGCACTCCTGGCAGTACTGGGAGCGGATGCCTCCACCCGCCTCGACCCCGGGTGCGTGGCTGCGCTCGCGGTAGTAGTCGATCGCTTCCTTGTTCTTGCCCTTGCGGGTCTTCGACCAGTGGCGCTCGTCGTCGTAGGACCAGCTGCCTACGGACTTGCCGGTCCGAGCGTCGTTCCACTCGTACTCGCCATCGAGCTCGCGCCCGAATGCGTCCTTGCCGCGGGGGCGCTCTTCGTGATCTTCGGTCAAGGTCAGGCGCTGTCTTGGCGCCCGTCAGATGGTGATCGTGACGCCGAAGTAGGGTCCGGAGAATTCCATGTCCAGGTCGACCGACCCGGAGCTGCCGTCATCGTACAGGACATCCATGCTGAAGCTCTTGTATCCCAGGGTGATCGCGCCCATCAGCTCGCCGCCCATGTCCAGCAGCTCGTAGTTGATGGCCAGGTCGAAGTCGATCACGGTGGCCTGGTTGCCGTCGACGTCGACGCTGAGGCCCGAGATCAATCCGCCGAAGTCCAGACGTCCGAGGTCGACGCCGACCCTGCCGGCCAGCATCGGGATCGGGACCTGCTCGTCGGTGTCGATCTTGTTCGCCGGGGTGGTCTTGGAGGTGATCGTGGCGTCGAGGTCCAGGAGCGTCGCGCCGAACCCGAGGCCGAGCTCGAGGGTCTCGCTGGGGAGTAGGTCCCAGGTCATCAGCAGCGAGGTCATGCCCAGCTCGAAGTCGGTGTGGACCGGCTCGGTGTCCGAGATCACGACTCCGCCGAACTCGAGGGCCGAGTCCGCGACGCCATCGCCGGAGTGCTCGGTGGAGGAGTGGGCGGCGGTCATCTGGAAGCCACCCCACTCGAAGTCGGCCCGTGGGGCGAAGGAGGCGCTGTCGTCGGTCATGCCGAGGCGCTCGACGTCGGAGCTCGACGTGGCGAAGCCTTGGGTGACCAGGATGTCTCCGGAGACATCCATGTTGAGGGCGCGTGGGTTGAACGAGGCCGAGGGCATGCCACACGAGCCGAGGGCTCCGAAGAGGAGCGAGGCGACGAGGGCGAGACCGGTGCGTGCGGTGAGCATGGTGGGTGGGATCGGGGTGGAGGCGATGGGCGCACCGACTATCGACCCTGGAATCGAAGGAGTGAAGGAAATCGCATGTGGGTTCCTTTCTGGCCCCCAATGGTGAGCTTGCCCTTGACAAGTGCGGGCCAGGAATCGATGCTCTCCGGCCTTGCATCGTCGAGCCTCGGTTCGACGGTCGGGACTGGTGGGTATAGCTCAGTTGGTTAGAGCACCGGATTGTGATTCCGGGGGTCGGGGGTTCAAGTCCCCTTACCCACCCCAACTCCCGACCAGGCGGCCCTCGCAGCCGCCAGGGGCCCCTCGCAAGGCCCACGCAGCCCACCGGGCCGCCGCGTCCAGGTGAACGGTTCGAGACCAGCGAACCTACACCGAACAGAGGTTCCACTGCATTTCAGGTGGGGGCCCCGTAGGCCCATGCTCTAGGCTAAGAGCCGAAATTACGGTCTGGCCCTGCCCGCACCGGGCGCGACGATCACTTC
>JARGPD010000159.1 GCA_029212845.1 Planctomycetota bacterium | reverse complement strand
CGCCCCTGCCAAGTGCGATGCGAAGTCCGACTGCGGCGACTGCGACGACGCCAAGACCTGCGACGCCACGGCCGCATGCGACGCGCCTGCTGAGTGTGACGCGCCCGCTGCCTGTGACGCCCCTGCCAAGTGCGATGCGAAGTCCGACTGCGGCGACTGCGACGACGCCAAGGCCTGCGACGCCACGGCCGCATGCGACGCGCCTGCTGAGTGTGACGCGCCCGCTACCTGTGACGCTCCTGCCAAGTGCGACGCGAAGTCCGACTGCAGCGACTGCGGCACCAAGGCATGTGGCGCTCCCGCATCCTGCGACGCCGCCGCCAAGTGCGACGCTCCTGCCGAGTGTGGCGCCGCTGCCAAGTGCGACGCGAAGTCCGACTGCGGCGACTGCGGTGCCAAGGCCTGCGACGGCACTGCGGACTGCACCACCGCCCTCGCCCCGCTGCTCCCCGCTGCTGCCGACCTGCTGCTGTGGGAGCCGACCCAGGACCTAGCCGGCACGCTGCTTCCGGCGCCTGCCCCCGGCATCGAAGTGGTCGCCTTTGCGCCCGCCCTGCCGGCCTCGCCGGTCCTGATCGCCGAGCCGATCGACCGCTTCGGCAGCACGCCGATCGTCGTGCCCGCCAAGGCCGCTTGGAAGATCCAGTACACCAACGAGGACCTCGCCGGCGAGTCGGTCGAGCTGGTCGTCACCTGCCTCGACGCTCCGGAGAAGGGCGAGCCCGACAGCCTCGAGGCGACCTTCTCGGTCGAGCTCAACAAGAAGGGCAAGGGCAAGCTCAAGGCCCAGCTGCCGGCTGGCTGGCGCCTGATGCGCCTCGACGGGCCAGGCGCCAAGCCGCTCTTCGCCGTGCGCCTCTAGCGCCACAGGAAGTCAGCGAGACCAAGCGGGCCGAGCCCGATCAGGAGCCGCCGGGTCCGTCGATGACGGGCCCGGCGGCTCCCATCACTTAGGCACAGAAGAGCGGTCGCGCAGCTGCTGTGCCAACCGGCGCGGCTCCCAGGGGAGCCACAGCTCGCGCGGACAGCGGCCCGAGTCCTTTGCTGCATGGAGCTGGTGCTCGAACCACTGGACCACGGCAACGCAGGCTCCAGCGCCCGGCCGATCATCGCCTGCACGCTCCACCTCGAGACCTGACGCGAGCGAGCGCTGCTCACCGCTCATCGGCCCACCTGCCCCGACCACTGGTAGTAGCCCCCGAGTCCAGGTTGCTCGCCGGCGATCGGCATGCGCTCGATCGTGCCGTTCGGATGAACGCGCTCGGTGACCATGGCGTCGAAGGCCAGCTCGAGGGGCTCCCCGAGGTAGGCGGCCAGGCGGCAGACATGCTCGCGGATCGCCACACACCGTCGCAGACCGAGGCGTGTCCGGGCGCCGGGCACCGGCTGGCCCCACTCCGGATCGACCACGGCGACGGTCATGCCCCCCAGCTCCTGCGCCTGGTCCAGCGGACGGCGTACGAGCACGACGGGTCGAGTCAGCTTGTGGCTGGCGCGTGGCTCCACCGGGCCGACGCTGGGGAAGCCCTGCACGGTCCGCGAGCAGCCGCGCCGGAAGGCCGCTGCCCGCAGGCTTGGCCCGGGCTCGTGGAGTCGCGGATCCTGTCGACGTCCTCCAACGCGAGAGCTAGGGCGCGGTGCGGCTTGATCGACCCGGGGCCCCCGGTGCTGGCGCAGGTGCTCACTCCCGCAGGCCTCGGACTTGCTCCCAGAGCCCTGGCTCGCCTTCGGCTCGGAGCCCACCAGAGTACGCCCGAGCGCCAGGTGGAAGCGCCAGGTCCCGGGACCGGTCGCCCCTTGCGCGCGCTCCAAACACGCGCTCAGGAACACGCTCCGGATGCGCTTGGCGAGCCCGCTCATCGGCTGCCCCTGTGGTCGTGAGCGCAGCCCAGTTCGGCCAGCAGCGCGTCCCGGCGGCGGCGCGCCTCGGCGCGGTCGCTCGTGTCGAGCGACTTGCGCACCCGGCGGATGCGCGTGCCGGCGACGTGCTGGGTGTAGTGGATCCACCAGGTGCCGTGGTTGTCCCACAGGTGGTGGTCGGGGTTCTTCGCGTCGATGCGAATCGAGAGCTTCGTGCTCATGGCGGCATGTGAGGTTCGAGGTTCACACACCAGGACCCGGGTCCCGAGGATCGGGCCCGACGGAGATTGCCTTCCCTCCCCGGGCCCCGTGGATGCTGGGGTCGGATCGGGCACATCGACCTCGCTGTCGAGGTCAGACCACCTTGGCTCTCCGCGCCAGGTTGGCAGACCAGGTGCCCCTCGCGGGACCCCAGGTCGTTCCTGATGTGCCCCTAGCTTCGACCGATCCCCGCCGTGGGTCAACGGGCAATCGTGTCATAACGATGGGATGATGGATGGCCGGGCCGGGTGCGAGACCTGGGCTGTCCCATGGTCCGCGCTCAGTCCGACGCGCTGGCACCGCCTGGATAGGCCGGTGCAACCGAGCCCAGGTGCAGCACCCGCTGCCCGATGCCCGGGGCCGGCTCGAGCTGCAGCTCGCCCCCCACCGCCCGCCAGCCAGCGAAGGTCGCGCCGGGCCACTCGTCCTGGCCGGCGAGGGCCAGGCGCTGGCCCGGCTGCTCGAAGCGCAGCTCGACGTTCCAGTAGAGGTTGCCGCGTCCCGCGTGCGGCCCGCGCGGGGACGAGCCGCCGCTGCGCAGGGGCTGGGTCGGCTTGCCGGGGAAGCGCACGACGAGGTCCTCGTGCAGGTTCTCGAAGGGCGCCGCGCGGTGGCAGTCGAGGGCGAGCTCGAGGCCTTCCCCGCGCCGCAGCACGTTGCCGTGGGCGGACCACGAGAGGGTCGTCCCGTGGCGGTGGGGCGCGTCGATGATCCAGTCCTCCACCAGGCAGTCGGTGGACCACGAGAGCGAGATCGGGTGGTGCATGTAGCGACCGGTAAGCTGCAGGCCGCGCGCAGTGACGCGCTTGCTGCGGGAGAGGAAGAGCCCGCTGTCGGCGTTCCTCGTGGCCACGTCGGTCACCCAGCAGTCGATCGCCCGGCTCAGCTGGATCGCGTTGTAGCCGCGCTCCTTGAGGTGGCCGGGGTACTCGGTCCTTGGGAAGCGGAAGCTGAGGCCCTCGATACCGCAGCCGGTGATCGAGGGCGTTCGCGCGAGGCGCGGCGACCACTCGGGACGCAGGTCGAGCCGCAGGGGAGCTTCGATGGTGAGCGTGCCGGCTTCAGCGCTCTCATCAGTCGCCTCTTCAGCGTCGCCGCGATCACCTCCGGTCTGCTCGGGCTCGCCCAGCTGAGCCTGGCTCGCGCCACCGGGGGCCCATGCCACGGCCTGGACCCACGAGCGCACGCGCGGGCCGGTGGCGTCGCGCAGCTCGCGCCCCATGGCGGAGCGCGGCAGCAGGTTGCCGTGCAGCTCGAGCAAGAGCGAGTCCGTGCCCAGGTCGTTGGTCCAGGTCAGCTCGAGCCACTCGCCCGGCACCGGCGGCTTCGCATTCGGCGCCAGGGTCAGTGGCAGGTCGACGAGACCGCGCTCGACAACCGTGTCCACCGCCCCGAGGTTCGACGTCGAGCCCTTCGCGGGATGCACCTCCACGAAGCCATTGCCCCAAGACCAGCCCGGCTTCCACCCATGCACGTCGGCGAGCGAGTTCGGGCAGTCGAAAATGGTGAGCTCCGAGCCCGCGCCACGCAGCACAACCCCGTCGCCCGTGAGCGCGACCGGCGACTCCAGCCGCCAGGTCCCGGGCCCGAGCACCACGGTCCCGCCCCCCGCCGCCGAGGCCGCGTCGATCGCCGCCTGGATCGCGGCGCTGTCATCGACGCCATCGTCCGGCTTGCCGCCGTGCTCCCCCGGCTCGAACCGCCGCTCCGAGGGCGGCGGCAGGTCCGCGCCAGCCCCAAAGCCAGCGCGCGAGAAGTCCAAGAAGCCCGGGCCCTGGAACCCCGAGACGAAGAGCGAGGCAAGGAGGATCAGCATCCTGGGAGTCTAGTCGACCAGCCCGGTGCGGATCCACGTCAGGTCCACCGTGCAGCGGGCACTCCGGGGATCGAGGTCAGCTGCGCCCCATCGCAGCGCGCGCGTGGGCCTCGAGTGCCGTGGGGTCAACGAGGCGACCGGCCGTGCTTCGGAGCCGACCCCGGGCTGGCGCCCGCAGTCCGGAGAGCCTGAGCTCTCCATCCTTGTGGAACCGAATGCGACCACCGTCGATCCACATCAGGTGCTTGTCGAACGCCCGGTGGTGATTCGGACACAGCGCGAGGCCGTTGCTCGGGTCCATCCCGCGCTCGGGCGCATCCCGAACAGGCAAGACGTGCGCCGCTTCCACGAGCCCTGGGCCTCTCAGCTCGCAGCAAGAGCAGAAGCCGTCGAAGCTGCCTACGACCCATCGATGGAAGGCCCTCTGCCCAACCCGTTGCTTCCGCTTGGTGTCGAGGAAGGTCATGGCGAAGTCTCCCTGGGCGATCGCCTCGGCGATGCGACTGGCGACGCCGAGCTTCCCGGAACGACCATCGTAGGAGGAGCCCACATCCTCCAGCTCCAGCCCGAGGTGTTCCCAAGTGAGCTGGGCGGAAGGCCGCTGGCTGGCAGGGTGTCCCCGATCGCTACGAAGACTCTCCCGGACCCAGTCTAGGGAGTGCTCCAAGGTCCACTTCTCGAGCAGCGTGCGGAGCAGGTTCCGTGCCTCCACCTTGCGGCTCCGCTCCAGCTTCTGGATCAGCGCTGCTCGAATCGCGGCTCGACCTTCACGACGCGCCAGCGCCTCCTGGTAGGGGTCGGCGATCAAGTACGAGTGCGCGCCGGGCACCTGGCGCCAGATCCGATCCGGCCCGGAGGAGCTGAGCGACATGTGCTCCAGGGGTCGCGTGACACGGCCGCGACCGAGGTACGCCCCATGCCCCATCAGCTTGATGTCGAACCGCCCCGACAGGCAGCTGTCGTGCTCGAAGCTTCCAGGGTTGGCGCGGCCCTCTTCGATCAGCTCGAGCAGCACCAGGACCAAGCTCACCTTGTAAGTCGGCTGGCTCGTCCGCATGCCGCGGATCGCTTGCAGCCATGCGTCGATGGAGCTCGGCAGGCCTAGGCCCATCCTCACCCCGTGAAGAGCGTCTGGCCGTCCATGCCGGGGCTCTTGTCGAGGCCGAGGACTTGGAGCAGGGTCGGGGCGACGTCGGCGAGGATGCCCATGGGGCGGACCGACTGGCCGATCAGGCTGTCGGAGCAGAAGACGATCGGAACCGGGTTGGTGGTGTGGGCGGTGTGGGGCTGGTTGTTGACCTCGTCCCACATCATCTCGACGTTGCCGTGGTCGGCGGTGATCGCGACCAGGCCGCCCTTGGCGGTGACGGCGGGCACGATCTTGGCGAGGCAGTCGTCGACCGTTCGCACGGCGGCGGCGGCGGCCTCGGGGATGCCCGTGTGGCCGACCATGTCGGCGTTGGCGTAGTTGATGATGTAGACGTCGGTCTCGCCGGCCTCGAGCGACTTGAGGATCGCGGCGGTGATGCCGGGGGCCGACATCTCGGGCTGCAGGTCGTAGGTGGCTACGCGGGGGCTCGGGATCAGGATGCGGCTCTCGCCCTCGACCGGGGCCTCGACGCCGCCGGAGAAGAAGAAGGTCACGTGGGCGTACTTCTCGGTCTCGGCGATGCGCTCCTGGCGTAGACCAGCGGCGGAGATCAGCTCGGGGAAGATCCCGACGAGCGAGGTGGGCGGGAAGGCGACGGCGAAGGGCAGGTCGTCGCGGTACTGGGTCATGGTGACCATCTCGAGCGAGCCGGCGTCGCGGGGGGTCTGGCCGGCCTTGGGCACGGGCCAGTCGCCACGGTCGAAGCCGTCGAAGCTGTGATGGCCGAGCGCCTCGGTGATCTCGCGCATGCGGTCCGCGCGGAAGTTGAAGCACAGGAGCGCGTCGCCGGGCTCGAGGCGGTCCTGGCGGCGGTCGGTGCCGATCACGAAGGGCTCGCAGAACTCATCGCCGGTGTCGGACTCGTAGCTCTTGCCGATGGCCTCGGCGGCGGTGGCCGCCAGCTGGCCCTCTCCGCGCACGAGCAAGTCGAAGGCGCGCTGCACCCGCTCCCAGCGCTTGTCCCGGTCCATGGCCCAGTAGCGGCCGATCACCGAGCCGATGCGGCCCACGCAGGCCGTGCCGATGCTGTCCTGGAGGTCCTCGAGGAACTCAGCGCCCGAGCGCGGCGGCGTGTCGCGACCGTCCATGATCGCGTGGACCACGACCTGGTCCTCGTCGAGGCCCTGGCGCGCGGCCATCTCGAGCAGCGCCTTGATGTGCTTGTTCGAGGCGTGGACCCCGCCCGTGCCGACGAGGCCCATCAGATGCAGCTTCTTGCCTTCTTCGCGGATGCGATCGAAGACGGGCACGAAGGCGCCGTTCTCGAAGAAGTCCCCGTCGTCGATCGACTTGTGGATGCGCGTCTGGTCCTGGTACACGACGCGACCGGCGCCGAGGTTCAGGTGCCCGACCTCGCTGTTGCCCATCAGGCCGAGGGGTAGGCCGACCTCCTTGCCGGAGGCCGAGAGCAGGCTGTGCGGGTACTTGGCGAGCAGCTCGTGCCAGTAGGGGGCGTTGGCACGGATGGCGTTGTGGTCGGCCGCCTCGCGGTGGCCCCAGCCGTCGAGGACGATGAGCAGGAGGGGGGGTCGCTTCATGGGCGGTATCGTACTTGGGAAGCGCTGGGGAGGGCCCTCTCACCCATCCCTAACCCCCACCCACCCAAGAGGGGATAAGGTGCTGAGAAGACGGCCGGCGGTGACGCTGGTGGCAGTCAAACCGGGTAAGGATCTCGTCATCTGCACGAGCCCCCTCGCCTGGTGCATAATGCCGACGTCCACGTGCCCCCCCACGAACCCGCACCAGCCATGTCGAACACGCTCTCCAAAGTCCTCGTCCTCGCCCTGCTCGTCGCCCTCGCCGCCTGCCAGACCACGCCGATCACGGGCAAGTACGCCTTCAACGTGTTCAGTGAGGAGGAGGACTGCCAGATGGGCACCGAGGCCTACGGCCAGTTCACCGCCGAGTCGACGGTCATCACGACCAACCTCGGCAGCGATGGCCAGTGGAAGAAGACGGTCGAGCAGGTCATGGCCGACCTCGCCGCGGTCGCCGAGGACCAGGGCTTCGACTACGAGGTCAAGCTGCTCGACGAGGACGGCACGGTCAACGCCTGGTGCCTGCCCTGCGGCAAGATGGCCGTCTACACGGGCATCCTCCCGGTCTGCCAGGACGCCAATGGCCTCGCGGTCGTGATGGGCCATGAGATCGGCCACGCGATCGCGCGCCATGGCACCCAGCGCATGTCGACCGACTCCCTCGCTCAGACTGCGCTCGAGCTGCTCGGCAACGACGACTACGAGACCGCTGGCGCCTTGATCTACCAGTACGCCGCCGCCCTGCCCTTCGGGCGCGCCCACGAGCTCGAGGCCGACCACATCGGCCTGATCCTGATGGCCCGCGCCGGCTACGACCCGCGCGAAGCGGTCAACTTCTGGACTCGCATGGACGCTCTCGGGAGTGGCGGCAGCCCCGAGTGGCTCTCCACCCACCCGTCTCACTCTTCGCGCATCGACCAGATCCAAGACCTGATGCCCGAGGCGCTCGCCATCTACGAGAGCCTCCAGCCGAAGTAAGGTCGCGCGACAACCCAGGGCTCGACCCTGGGGCCGGGGCCGCCACTTCGGCCCGTCGACAAGGCCCGATCGACCCGACGAGCGGCCCGCGGTGCGCCCAGCGCCAAAATGGCAGCTACCGTAAGCGATTACGGGGCAATACGTTACGGTATGCCACCCCCTCTAGCCCTCGCTCCAGGCCCCCAAGGACCCTAGCGTAGCCGTACGGCTTGCTCGTGGACTGCATCGGCAACCCCTTGAGCGAGCGCGGACGATGAACGTCGCTTTCGTAAGCCCGGAGTTTTACTCCCTCGTTCGCCGGACCAACCTGGCGTCTGTAGCTGAATCCCTCGCAATCGCCCTCCAGGGCGAAGGCAACCGGGTCATGGTCTTCATTCCCAGGTGCCTGGGCATGGACCGCGACACCCTCGCACGCGGCATCAAGGTCGGCGAGGTCAGCGTGCCCGACTTCGAAGGTGAAGACGTCGTCTTCCGGCTGGTCGAGACGCGCGTCAAGGACGTGCCGGTCATCGTCCTCGACAACGAGCAGTGGTTCAACAGCCGCAACCCCTACGGGGACGAGCAGGGACCCTACCTCGACAACTGGCGGCGCTACGCGCTCTTCAGTCGCGCCGTCCTCGAGTCCCTGCAGGTGCTCAAGTTCAATGCGCGCGTGATCCACTGCATGGACTGGACCACCGGGCTGATCCCCGTGTACCACGACCTCGAGTACGCAGAGCGCACGGAGAACCACGCCGCAAAGAACGCGGGCACCTGGTTCAGCGTCCACAACCTGGCCATGCAGGGCGCCTTCGAACGCGACGTGCTGCCCAAGATCGGCATCCCCCACTCCGAGTTCCGGGAGATCGGAGGCGTCGCGCTCGATGGCAAGGTCAACTTCCTCAAGGCGGGCGCCGAGTACGCCACCGTGATCGGCACCCACTCCCTCGCCCACGCCGAGCGCATCCAAGAGCAGGACCGAGGCTACGGCCTCGAGGAGCTCTTCCTGCGCCGCAAGAAGGAGCTCGTCGGCATCCCGAGCGGCATCGACTACATGGCCTGGGACCCCGCCCGGGACCCCGCCCTGGCCGCCAACTTCAGCAGCACCGACCGCGATCCGGTCAAGGGCAAGCTGCGCTGCAAGGCAGCCCTCCAGAAGGCGATGGGCCTCGACAATGGTCCGCGCCAGCCGATCGCCTGCTTGGTCGGCCGGTGGGACGCGGACAACGGCTTCGACCTGCTGGCCAACACCTTCCCCGAGATCCTCGAGCGCGGCATCCAGCTCGTGATCCTCGGCACCGGCCCCAGCGAGCTGGCCCAGAAGCTCAAGACCCTCGAGACGACCTTCGCCGGTCGCTGCAAGATCGTCGAGGGCTTCACCCCCCACGTCGCCCACCAGATGATGGGCGGCGCCGACTTCCTGCTGCTGCCGAGCCACTACCAGCCGTCGAACCCGATGTACGCGATCGCCATGCGCTATGGCGTCGTCCCGCTCATCTACGCCCAGGGTGGCTTGGACGACAAGGTCATCGACCTGCGCACCTCGAAGACCGGCACCGGGCTCCACTTCGAGCCCTACACGACCGAGGGGCTCCTGAACGCGCTCGAGGAGATGCTCGCCTTCTACAAGAAGCCCACGGACTGGAAGCGTCTGGTCAAGCGCTGCCTTGCCCAGGACTTCAGCTGGGAGGCGACGGCTGCGGAGTACACCAAGGCCTACCGCCGCGTCACCCGACGCGCCCGCCGCCGCCGGCAAGAGCTGCTGTAGGGTTCGCTGGCAGGGGGGTGCTCTGTTGCCGCGGGGCAAGCGCCTGCGGCGAGGCGGGGGGCGCTCTGTTGCCGCGGGGCAATCGCCTGCGGCGAGGTGGGGGGCGCTCTGTTGCCGCTGGGCAGGCGCCTGCGGCGAGGCGGGGGGCGCTCTGTTGCCGCGGGGCAAGCGCCTGCGGCGAGGCGGGGGGCGCTCTGTTGCCGCGGGGCAATCGCCTGCGGCGAGGTGGGGGGCGCTCTGTTGCCGCTGGGCAGGCGCCTGCGGCGAGGCGGGGGGCGCTCTGTTGCCGCGGGGCAAGCGCCTGCGGCGAGGCGGGGGGCGCTCTGTTGCCG
>JARGPD010000158.1 GCA_029212845.1 Planctomycetota bacterium | reverse complement strand
CGCCCACAGGTCACCGACCGCTGCGTCGAAGTCGGAGCCGGGCGAGGCGAAGCTCGGGGCGCCCACGGGCTCGGGCTCGGCATCCCAAGTGCCCGAAGACATCCAGCTGACCGAGCCGGTCAGCTCGAGCTCGGAGTCCAGCTTGAAGGCACCGCGCGTGACGACCCGCTCGCCCGCCTCGAGCCCCTCGAGCACGACCCACAGGTCGCCGGCCCGGGGCCCGAGCACGACCTCGCGCAGGCTGTACTCACGCCCACCGTCGTTGCCGGGGGTGTCCACATAGACCACCGCGCGGCGCCCGGTCAGGAGCGGCGCCGAAGCCGGGATCACCAGCGGATCCCCGACGTCGCCCGGGCTCGCACCGGACGGCGCGAATCCCCGTGCCAGGTCCGCCAGGGGCTCGAGCGGCATGCCACAGATGCTGCACTCGCCCGGCGCGTCGCTGCGCTCGGCGGGGTGCATCGGACAGGCGAAGCGACCGTCGATCTCGGTGCCGAGCGCGCGCCCGTCGGCACCGATGCGGGCGTGGACGCGGGCCCGCACCAGCATCTCGGGGCGCAGCTCGCCGCGCGGGTTGGGCACCTCGATGCGCAGGCGCGCCGTGCGCGACTTGCGGTTGAGCCAGGGTTCCACGAAGGACAGCTCGCCCTCGAAGCGCTGTCCTGGCAGGGAGTCGGTCTCGAGCGTCACCATCTGGCCCAGGTGCAGCCACGGCAGGTCGGACTCGAAGGCCTCGAGCTCGGCCCAGAGCACCGAGGTGTCGGCGATCGAGTAGAGCAGCTTGCCGGTGTCGACGTAGTGGCCCTCGACGACGTCGCGGGTGACGACGACGCCGGTGACCGGGGAGTTGATCGTGATGTGGTCCTTGGGCGCGCCGAGCTCGGCGATCTGCTCGGGCGCGAGGCCCCACAGGCGCAGGCGCTCGCGCACCGCCGCGACCGACGCCTCCTGGGCGGCCACTAGGCTGCCCGAAGGGTCGCGCTCGCGGGTGCGGGCGAGGGACGCTTCGGCCTGGGCCAGCTCGATCTGGGCCTGGTAGAGCGGCGGGCTGTAGAGCTCGGCCAGGTGGTCGCCCGCGCGCACGGTGATGCCGGTCGAGTCGACGAACAGGCGGTCGATGCGGCCGGGGACCCAGGCGCTGATCGTGGTCATGCGCGTCTCGTCGAAGGCCAGGCGCCCGACGAGGGCGAGGTCGCGGAAGGTGGGGGCGTGGCGCGCGGGCCGGCTCTCGAGCCCGAGCCGCGTGACCTCGGCGTCGGCCACGGACAGGCTCCCGGGCGCGCGCTCGACCTTGGGGATCAGGTCCATGAAGCAGATCGGGCACTGGCCCGGGGACGGCAGCTGGACCGAGGGATGCATCGAGCAGGTCCAGAGGCCCTCGGAGGCGTGCTGCTCTTCGGTGTGGCCTGCGGTCGCGTCCGCGTCGAGCTCCTGCTTCGGCGGCATGCCGAGGTAGATGCCAAGCACGAGGGCGACGACGAACAGGCCGAGCGGCCAGGCACCGGCGGCGAGCCAGCGGCCCGTGGTCTTGAGTGGATCGAGGTTCGACATGGCTTAGCGCGTGGTGGTGGGGCCGAGGTGGCGTTCGAGTTCGATGCGTGCGAGCTCGCGGTCACAGCGCGCCTCGAACAGCTGGGCTTCGAGGCGGATCTGCATGCGGGCCGTCTCGATCAGGTCGGTGAAGCTCTGGCGACCCGAGCTGTAGCCAGCCCGGGTCGCGTCGAAGGACTCGGCCGCGCGCGGCAGCAGGCGGTCCTGGAAGAGCGCGATGCGACGCTCGGCGGTGGAGAGGTCTTCGAAGGCCAGCTCGAGGTCGCGCGCGAGGCCCTCCTCCGCGGCTGCACGCCTGGCGTGGGCCGCGCGCAGGTCCCGGCGCGCCGCCTCTTCCATGGCCTGGTACGAGTCGCCTCGGATCGGGATCGTGAAGCTGAACATCACGCCCTTGGCGTCGCGGCCGTTGTTGGGCGGTGGCGTGGCCGTGTCCAGCGGCTCGGTGTCGATGAAGAAGAGCCCCACGGCGAGGTCGCTCTTGCGCGCGTACCCGGCGCGCTGCCCCGCGGCGCGGGCCCCGTCGACCTCGGCGTCCATGGCGGCCAGGGCCGGCGTGCCGAAGCTGGAGCTCTGCTGGCGCAGGTCCTCGCCCAGGCCCCCGTCGGCGAAGCGCAGCGCGAGCTCGAGGGCTTGGCCGTCTCTCGGAGCGTCCATGCCGATCGCGGCCAACAGCCGCGCGGTCTCCTTGCGCGCGCGGTCCTCGGCGGCGGCCGCGCGCTCCTCGGCCAGCACGACCTCGTCACCGGCCCGCAAGAGGTCGGCGAACTCAGCCTTGCCCGTGCGGTAGCGGCCGTCGACGTCGCCTTCGATCGAGCGCAGGAGCTCGACCCCGCGGCGCTCGAGCTCGGCCAGGCCGAGGGCCCGGTGGCGGCGCCAGGCGGCGGACTCGACCTCGGCGACGATCGCGCGCTCGAGGTCCGAGCTCCTGGCCGTGGCGGCGCGCGTCTGGGCCCGGGCGGCCTCGCGCTCGGCCTCCCGCGCGCCGGCCCAGGGCAGGGCCTGGGTGACCTCGAAGCGGCGCTCCTGGGGGCCGACCCGGGTCTCGACCGGGTCGAGGAACTCGGCCCAGCTGACCCGCGGCTCGGGCAGGTCGCCGGCACCCTCGGCCGCGGCGGCGCGGGCGGCAGCGCTCTCGCGCGAGGCGGCCAAGGCCGGGCTGTGGACCAGGGCCAGCTCGACGAGCGTGGCGAGGTCCGAGGTGTCTGCGGGCAAGGTGCGGCGGGGCAGCTTGCGCGCCGGGCGAGCGGCGCCGAGGCGTGCGCCCAGAGCGGTGGCGTAGCGGTCGGCGCGCTCGGCGTTCGACTCGTCCTCGCGAACGGGCGCGGTGCAAGCGGCCAGCAAGATGCTGGTCGTGAAGAGCAGGATGCGCCCGAGAAGGGGCGACTTGGGAGCGGTGGCCATGCTGGCCTCCGTGGTCGGATCGGTGGTGTCGTTCGGAGCGCGCGCGGTGGACCTCGGGCGAGGTCGGTGGCGACGCGACGGAACCGGCTCGGTCCGGGGGCCTCGACGAGAGACCAGCCCTGGGGTGGACGTGCGCCGGCTGCGACCCGGTCAAGGGACGCAGGGCGAACGACTCAGCGCAGGTCGGTGCCGAGGAAGGCCTGGCGCGCGGCGTTGCCGCGCAGGAGGCCCAGGCGTGCGGCCATCCCGGCAAGGGCCGGCGGGTGGGTCGAGCGATCGGGCGGCGGCGCGGTGCCGATCACGGCCATGGCTTCGACGTCGTCCCGGGAGTCGAAGGCGACCACCTTCGTGGAGCGCTCGAGGTGCGCCAGCAGGTTGCTGGCGAGGTCGCCGGTGGGGACGAGCAGCGGCGTAGGACCTTCGTGCTCTTCGCTAGGCAGGGGCGCCCGCCGAGTCGTGCAACCGCAGGACACGGTCTCGACCACGTCGCAGCAGGAGCTGGTCTCGACCGGTGCGCAGCAGCAGGACTCGACCTGCAAGGCCGTGGCGTCGCAGCCGCCGGCCGGGCCGAGCAGGGCGGGTGCCGCGGCGGTCGAGCCCGCGACGGGCAGGACCAGGTTGAGGGCCAGCACCAGCACGACCACGAGTCCACGCGCCCAGCCGGCGAGCTTGGTGGCGGTCTTGGTGGTGGGGTAGGCCTGCATCATTGGAAGGGTACGAGCGCGGGCGGCGCGGGTTGGCACCGTAGCACTTCCGGATCATCGGCGGAAAATCGGCCGGGCACAAGCCTGGTCCCGAAAGCCCAGCCTAGCGCCGCTCGCCCGGGGCGGGATCCAGGCGCTCCAGCAGCACCAGGGCGCCCTCGTGGTTCGGGGCGAGCTCGAGGGCGCGCCTGAGGGCGCTGCGACCCGAGGCCTCTAGCCCGGCCAGGAGGCGTGTACGGCCCAGCTCGTACCACATGTCGGGCACCAGGGGCACGCGCCGCACGGTGGCCTCGAGGTCCTCGAGCGCCTTCTCGAAGGCGCCGCAGGCCAGCATCAGGCGCGCGTGGGCGTAGCGGGCGACGGGGTGGTCGGCGTCGATGACCAAGGCCGAGTCCACGCACGGCCTGGCCTGATCGGGATCGCCACGCTGGAGCCAGTAGTTGGCCAGGGTCGCGAAGATGCTGGCGCGGAGGCCGGGCTCGAGCGGCCCTGCGTCGAAGAGCCCCTCGAGCATGCGACGGGCGGCGTCGAGCTGGCCGGAACCCTTGAGGCCCCGGGCGAGCAGCAGCTGCGCCTCGGCGCAGGCGGGCCAGTGGTCGAGGCAGGCGCGGGCGTGGGCGATGGCAGCCGCGCGCTGGCCGGTGGCCAGGGCCAGGTGGGCGAGCTCGAGGGCGGCGGCCGGGTCGGGCCCGAACTCGAAGCGCGCCTCGAGGCGGAGCTGTCGCTCGGTCACGTCCTCGCGGCGCTCAGGGTAGTTGAAGTCGCGCTCGGTGCTGAAGCTGGCGAGGGCGGCGCGCAAGGGCGGCGAGGTGGCGTGCTCGGGCGGGCCGAAGACCAAGAGGTCCTTGGCGACCAGGTGGCGTGCGGTCGGGTGGGCCTCCAGGGCGAGGCGCACATCGCGCGTGCAGCCGGAGCGCCACCAGGAGGCCAGCTCGCCGCGCAGCTCGGCCGGATGGAAGAGGGCGATCAGCGGGGCCTCGAGCTGGGGCCGGTCCTCGGCGATGCGGTACCAGGAGCGGCGCGCGGCGCGGTCGTCCTCGGACCAGCGCTGCAGGGCGAGGGCGGGGCTCTCGTTGGGATCGAGGGGGACCCAGGACTCGGCGGCGACGGCACGCACCTCTCCGCCGATGGCGGGGGAGCCGGGGATGCCGGGGGGGCGCGCGTGGGCCAAGAGGGTCTCGCACCAGCCGCGGGGTGGCACGGCGCCCGCGCGCAGCAGGAAGACGACCGAGTCGGGGCCGAGCTCCGTGCCGTCGAAGGGGTCGTCGAGGTCCGCGGTGCGCACCAGGCGCGGGGCTCGTCCCGGCCAGGCCGACTGGTCCGGGATGGCGTAGGCGCCGGGCTGCGCATCGTCGGGCAGGGCGGCGAGGATCACCAGGCGCGGGTCCCGGGCAGCCGACAGGGCCGTCAAGGTGGTGAGCAGCTCGCGCCGGTCCCGAGCCGGCGAGATCAGGACATGCAGCAACCCCACCCGGGCGGCGCGGCGCGGATGGGGCTGGGCGATCGCACCGGTCTGGTCGATCGAAGAGTCGGGATCCCGGCGAGGGGAAGGCACGATAGGCGTGGGGGAGGCGTGTTCAGGGACGGCCACACCATCGGTGGCGATGCCCCGGTTCTTGCCCACAATTGGCAGGATTGTGGCGCCTTTGTGCGAGAAGGGGGGCGCGCCGGGCGGCTGGCACCGGCGGTGGCTACTTGACGAACTCGAAGGCGCCTTCGGGCAGCAGGTAGACGATCAGCATCACGCCGCCTGCGGCGGTCGGGATGTGGACCGAGCCCTCACCCAGGACGACCCAGCCCGGGGGGCGGCCATCGAAGGTCGGCTCGCCCTCGAGGGCGACGCAGTAGTCGATCTCGCCCTTCGGATGGCGGTGCTTGGGACCCGGGCCGTTCATGCACACGACGTCGATCGAGAAGTCGGAGGACTCCGGCGTTGCCTTGGTGACGCGCCCCCAGGTCATCGGCGGTTCGCCGTTGTTGGCGATCTCGCCGGCCTCATAGAGCTCGCGCAGCTTGGCGTTCAGGGCCAGGGCCGCGGGGCTGCCTGCGGGGAAGCGCTCCTCGAGCAGGGCTTCGGCGGCGGCGGGATCGGAGAGGTCGAGGCCCTTGGAGGCGTCGATCAGCGGCTGGAAGGTGTCAAGCATGGCTCGGTTGCCGCGAGGCAAGGGGTCGGGTGGGCGCGGGGCCCGGGTTGCGGGCGGGCGGATTGTAGGAGCGGCGCCGTGGAGGGGGAAGGGGCGACGTGTGCCGGCCGGGTGGGGGTTGAACGGCGGAGCCCGGGGGCACCTAATGGTTGGGCCGTCCTCGGGCGGCCTCTTTTTGATCTTCCCTTTTTGGAGTGGTGTTGCGATGGCTGATGTTCTCGAGTCCGGTGCGGGTGGGGTCTCCCAGGCCGAGCTGCTGGCGGCGTTCGGCGAGGCCGACCTGTCGATCCAGTCGCTCTTCCAGTTCTGCTACCTGCCCGGCGGACGGCTCGGGCTGTTGAAGGACCTGGCGGTGGCCGAGCAGTGGGGCTCGAAGGACTTCGCGCTGCTCAAGTACCTCGCGGTGCACCTGCGCCTGGCGATCGACCAGGGGCGCTACCTCTGGAACGGCGAGCAGCTGGTGGCGACGGCCGGCGGACTGACGACGCGCACCGGTGCGCCGATCTACCTGGGCATCTCTCCGAACACCCAGCCCGAGGGCAACCCGTGGGTCGTGAACTGGGTCGGCGAGCGGCCGAGCACGTCCAGCCTGCCCGAGCCCGCGGACCTCGGCCCGTGGCCTGAGCTGCTGGCCGGCTCCGAGGTCGTGATCGCCTGCGAGTTCGAGAACCCCGAGCGACGCGCGCACCTGCCGGTGATCGACGACGCGCCGATCGTGACGAAGAAGGCGGCCCTCGCCGGCGCGATCTCCTGGGCCCTGCACCGCGGGCTCGCGGCGCGCCAGATCCACAGCGGCGGGCGCGGCTGGTTCGTGCCGGTGTACCTGAACTCGCGCGAGGACCTGCTCGCGGCCCCCGACCTCGTCGCGCCGCTGATCGTTCAAGATGGTCGCTTCGTCGTGCGCGCCTTGCTCAAGCCGCACAGCGCCTACGCGCCGGCGCGCGCGGTGGTGGAGCGCTGCGAGCAGCTGCCGCCTTGGCTGCTGGGCGCCTGGGAAGACTCTGCCGAGGCGGCCGCGGACGAGGACCACTGACCATGCCACGCTGGCTCCGCACGCTCTTGCTCGTCGCGGCGATCGCTTGGATCGCGGCCACCTACGCGCCGTACTTCGGCAGCGAGGGCGGCTCCGGCGGGGCCTTCCTCGGCGGGGACCTGGCGCTCTTGACCGACGCCGCGGGCGGCGCCCAGCTGGACCGCGGCCAGGCCGAGCCGGTGCCGCTCCAGGAGATGGCGCCGGCGACCTACGCGAACGCGGGCGGGCCGCGGGGCTCGGTGCTGACCGGCGCGAGCTTGGCCCTGTCGCGGCGCCTGTGGGGAGTCGCGCCCTCGAGCGCGGCGCTGTACCGGATCGAGAACCTGCTGCTGCTCTTGGTGGCCGGCCTGGGGCTGGCGAACTTCGTGCGGCGGCTGCTCTTGCCGTGGACGGGGACCGACCACGCGCGGGCGGCGGCGCGCGCCCTGCCGGCGGTGCTGTTCCTGCACCCACTGTCGGTCCAGTGTGTCGTCGACCTCGGCGGCCGCGCGGAGCTCCTGTACCTGGCGCTCGGCTCCTGGGCTGCGGCGACCTACCTGCGCGCGCGCCAGGACCGGCGGCTGACCCACGTGCTCGGCGCGGGCCTGCTCGCGCTCTTGGCGGGCCTCGCCGGGCGCAGCGGGCTCGGGCTGGCGCTGGTGATCGCGATCGCGGAGTTCACCTCGGTCCAGCGCTACCAGGCGCGCGGCGTGCGGCTGCGGCGAGGGCTGACCTGCCTGGCGCTGTTCTTGGCCGTGAGCGCCAGCGACTCGATCCTGCGGCTGGCCTTCGGCGCGGGCGACTGGGCCGGGTCGAGTCCGATCGGCAGCGGCTCGCCGCTCGAGCGACTCGGCGTGCTGGTCGTGCCCGTGCCCCTGGTCCCCGGGGACCCGAGCGCCTGGACCGGCCTGTTCGTGGCCCTGGCGGTGGCGCTCTTCTTGACCTCGATGCACCCGGCCCTGCGCGCCGCCCGCTGGGCCCCGCGCCTGTGGGGCTGGCTGCTCGGCGGCTGGTTCGCCGTGTTGTTCGTCGCCGTGCTCGGCGGCGAGGTCGTCAGTCCGTCGAACTTCACCCACGCCGAGACCCTGTTCCCCGCGACCGCGATCCTGGTCAGCGGCATGGTCGTCGTCGCCACGGGCGTCCAGGGCTTCCGGCGCTTGATCCTGCCGGTGGTGTTGGCGCTCGGGTTCGGCGCGATGAGCCTGGCCCAGGTCTCGCACCACGCGCGCTCGACCGCGATCACCGTCGAGCTTCGCAAGGACCTCGGCTTCGCCGTGGCCGGGGCGGAGCAGGCGCGCACGCGGCTGGCCGAGCGTGGCTTCGCGAGCCTCGAGGGTCCCGCGATCCTGGTCGTCGTCGACGAGCCCGAGCGCGAGGCCTGGCGCGAGCTGGCCCTGGATCCCTTCGAGGGCGGCATCGGGCACCTGCTCGACGGCAGCCTGACCGGCGTGACGTCCCTGCGCCTGGACCAGGCCCTGCGGCGGCCGGCCTTGATCGACGAGCAGGCGCTCTTGGTGCTGGCGCGGACAGAAGCCTTCGACGCCCTGCGCGCCGGCGGCGTGGTGCTGCTGCTGCGCAACCCCGAAGGCAGCCGCAGCGCCCTGTCGCTGCAGCCCCCGAGCCAGGCCCAGGTGCCGCCGGCCTGGCGCGGCGACGCGGGCTCGCCGGACCTCGACCTGGACCCGATGCGCTTCGAGGCCCTGGTGGTGAACCTGCCCGTCGTGCCCCTGCCGTCGACCTCGTCGCCCGCGGGCGAGGTGCGCTTCCTGCCCCGCGCGGGCGGCCCCGATCGCACGGCCAAGGGCCTGTGGCTGGCGTCGAGCGGCCCGCGGGCTGGGATCTTCGACCTCTCGTCCGAGCTGGACTGGCTGCTGGCCGGCCGGGTCGCGCGCATGTGGTTCCCGACCGGCCTGGCCCGGGTCGAGTCCTGCGAGCTCTTGGCCGAGCTGCCCGGCGCTCCGGTCACCTTCGACACCGACGGCGACGACTGGGTCGCACCGCTGCCGTCCTTCGACCGAACGGGCCTGCCGGCCGAGGTCACCTGGAGCCTCGAGCTGCTGGGTCTCGAGACCTACACCTTCGAGCACTTCGACGCGGCGGGGGGCGAGGCCGGGCGCCTGCGCTTCGAGGACGTGGCGGCCCGGCTCGAGGACTGGCCCAGCGAGGAAGTCGTCTGGTCCCTGGAGCTTCGCGCGGGGGACCGTAGGATCTGGCGCCACCACGGACGCGTGCAGTGAGAACGATGACGACCCAACCGAACAAGACGCTCGAGACCTTCCCGAACCCCTCGCCCGGACGCGACTACGAGATCGCCTTCGACTGCCCGGAGTTCACCTGCCTCTGCCCGAAGACCGGCCAGCCGGACTTCGCGACGATCAAGATCCGCTACACGCCGGACGAGCTGTGCGTCGAGCTCAAGAGCCTCAAGCTCTACCTGTGGAGCTTCCGCGACGAGGGCGCCTTCCACGAGGCGGTCACCAACAGCATCCTCGACGACCTCGTCGCCGCCACCAGCCCGCGCAAGATGGAAGTCATCGGCGACTTCTGGGTCCGCGGCGGCATCACCACCGTCGTCACCGCAACCCACAAGGCCTAGACCCGCCCCCAGGCCCCCTCAGGCCCCGTTCCAGCTCGACCCAAACGGTGTAGCTACACCCTTCCACCCCAGCCAAGCCCACCAACCCCAGCCGCCCTCACGGCCACAACCGTGCAGCTGCACCCACCAACGGACTCCCCCAAAGCGCCCGCAAGTCACCACACCCGCCCATCCAACCCGATGGACCCCTCCCCGCCCCGTTCCCACCCCCCGACCCCTCGCCGTTAGCCTCAAGAACGCGCCACCGAGCACCCGCCACCGAGCACCCGCCACCGAGTAC
>JARGPD010000157.1:6166-9721 GCA_029212845.1 Planctomycetota bacterium | reverse complement strand
TGGTGCTCTTCTCTCGCCGGTCGGGCGCGCCGATTGGATGCGGTACCGTTGGCGCGTTTCCCTTGAAGGTCGGGGGTGGCTGTGCGAAGGATGGGGCATGCAGCTGCTTCGAAATGGTGTCCTTGCGCTCGTGCTCCTCGTCCTTGGGTCGTCCGTGGGGTGGCCCGTACTGGCCATGGTGGCTCCAGCCGGGGTGCCCGACGTGCCGGCGGACCAGACACAAGCCCAACCAACTGCCCAGCCAACTGCCCAGCCAACTGCCCGGCCAACTGCCCGGCCGAACGCACGGCCAACTGCCCAACCAACTGCCCGGCCAACTGCCCGACCAACTGCACGGCCGAACGCACGGCCAACTGCCCAACCAGCTGCCCAGGCAGCTGTCCAGCCAACGGCCGATACGGTGGCTGGGCTCGGTGCTGCCGAAGCACCCGGGCCCATGACCGGCGCCGGGGCCGCCTCTTCGGTCGCTGCCGCGCTCGGGGACTGCGCCACCTGTGGCAAGCACATCTACTTCGGCGAGCGCTGCCTGACCTGCATCGCCGAGGCCAAGCGCAGCGAGTCCAGCCACCCCTGCCTGGACTGCGAGGACACGATCCTGTTCGGCGAGCGCTGCGCCAGCTGCTCGATCCAGCACAACCGCGAGCGCCTGACCTCGGCCCTCGCCCACCCCTGCCGTGACTGCGAGGCCGAGATCCTGTTCGGCTCGCGCTGCCGCAGCTGCACCGGCAAGGACCTCGACCGCCGGCTCGCGAGCCTGGTCGACCTCGGCAAGGACGGGCTCGAGCAGGGCCTGCGCCTGGCCCCCGCCGCCAAGGCGCGGCTCGACGCCCTGCTCGGCCGCGATCGCACCGAGGCTGAGCGCGCCGCGGACGCCGCCACCGAGGCCGCTGCCCTCGAGCGCTTCACCCGGACCGCCCAGGCCTGGGCGACCAGCGGCATGAGCGTCGCGGTCGCCGGCGGGGCCGAGGCCAAGGGCGTGCTCGCCGACCTCGGCGAGCGGCCCATCGCAGCGATCGGCAGCGCCATCGAGACGGTCGCCGGCATCCAGCGCGCCAAGAAGGCCCTCACCCACCGCGGCCTCGACCGACTGGGCCGCATCCCGGTCACCTCCGAGCTCGGACGCACCAGCCTGGAGGACCTCGCCAGCGCCAAGCTGCTCGAGGCCGCGCCCGGCCTCGCGGGCTCCGAGCTGATCGACGACCCCGCCGCCGCCCTCGCCGCCCTGATCACCCTCGACCACCTGTACTTCATCACCGACCTGCAGCTCGTCGAGGCCGAGGTCGAAGGCGCGGCGCCCTTGACCGTGCTCGAAGCCCTCGAGGCCAAGAGCGGCACCGACCCCAGCGCCACCCTGGCCTGCCTGACGATCCTCGAGTCGGTGCGCAAGGTGCGCCGCGGCGAGGACCTGACCCGCTCGCTCTACGACATCCAGCGCGCGCTCGAGCTGCTGAACCCGAGCGCCGAGCTGGGCGAGGAAGAGCCGCCGGCCGAGCCCGCGACCGAGCCCGCCGGTGCTCCCCCGGAGTAGGCCAGTGCCAGGGGGCCGACGCTCGCCGGTCGACCCTTGGCGGCGGAGCCTCGCCGCACAGCAGCCCTAGGATCAGGCGCCCACGCGCGCGGCCGCGAGCTGTCCCACCAAGTCCCGAGCCCCTCCGAAGGGCTGCGGCACTCCAGGTGTTCCAAGGCGCCCGCCGACCCCCGTGGACCCCCGCCCCCCCCTGACCCGGGAAGCCAGCGCGCGGTGCGGTGCGCCTAGGCGCCGTGGCCGGTGCGCCCTAGCCGCCCGCGATCGCCAGCAGCAGGTCGAGCCGGTCGCCTGGGTGGACCAGGTCGCCGGGGGCGACCGGGCGCCGCTCGCGCCAGGTGGCGGGCAGGGGCCGGCCGCTCGGGTCGAAGAGCAGGTCCCTGGCGCCGGGCCGTGCGCTAGCGGCGTGGGCCAGGACCTCGGCCAGGGGCGCGGGCAGGGGCAGCTCGAAGGTCGGAGCGCCGAGCAGGGTGACCTCGCCCAAGGCGGTCGCGGGGCGCGGGCCCTGCTCGCCCGCTGCTGCCCCGTCGAGGGACGGGTCGGGCTCGTCCCCGCGCGGCAGCTCGGCGACCAGCGGCGGCCAGGGCGCGGCGTGCTCGCCCGCCAGCCAGCTGCGCGTGGCCGGCGCCAGCCGTCCGGCTCCATCCAGGCCGCGCTCGGCGAGGTACTCGTCCAGCATGCCCGGCGCCAGCAAGGCCGCGCGCGACCAGGCTGGCAGGTCTGCGGGAGCCAGGCCCCCGATCCGGCCGAGGGCCTCGTTGAAGGCACGCCGGGCCAGCACCAGGCAGCGGCCGGCCTCGAGCAGCTGAGCGCCGGGCGAAGGGCTGGAGCCCGCGGGCGGCTTGCCTGCAGCGGCCTCGGCGCGCTCCGACTTGTCGCCGAGCTCGGGCAGGATCCACGTCGCGAGCTCGTCGAGGCCGAGCACGCCATCGACCAGCAGCCCCGCCGCCGAGAAGCCGCAGAAGCCGGACAGGTCGAGGGCCGCTGCCAAGTCCTCGTGCCAGGCGACGAGCCGCCCCTTGCCGGCCGGCTCGCGCGGGTCGAAGCGGCCGCGCGCGACCGTGAACGGGAAGGCCCGCAGGGGGTCGTTGCCGCCGGTCGAGACGACCTGGCCCAGGACCGACGCCAGGCTGCCCTCGGGGCGCGCGGCCTGGCCCTGGGCGTCGAAGTGTTCGTGCGCGAGGCCGAGCTCCGCCGCCAGCGCCCCGCTGCCGAGGGGCGGCAGCTGGTCGAGGGCGGCCGACAGCCGCTCCAGGTCGCCGAAGCGCGCGCCACCGCCGCGCTCCACCGGCGCCGGCCGTCCGAGCTCGGCGGCGCGCGAGAGCAGCGCCAGGCAGGCGCCGGCCTCGCGCGCGTCCAGGCCGAGGTCGTCGCAGCGCTCGAGCAGGGCCAGGGCCGCGCGGAAGGCGCTCGGCTGGTCGCACGCGCCCTCGGCGGCGAAGCCGAGGTTCGGCCCGAGGGCCCAGGTCGCGCTGAAGCGCGCGCCGCCGCGCTGCTTGTCCGCGCCCTTGCCGGGCCGCTCGAACACCAGCCCGCAGGGAGTCGGGCAGCCCTTGCAGCCATGCTGCGCGCTGCGGTCGGCCGAGGCCTCCGCGGCGATGGCGCGCCCCTCCTCCACCGAGAGGAAGCTGGCATAGTTGCGCCCGCTGAGCTCGCCCCGGGCGGCGAAGGCGCCGAACAGCTCGAAGGTGCCGGCGCGGGCGCGCTCGGCCAGGCGCGGGCTCGGGGCGCGGCGCGCGGGCGCGGCGCTGGCCAGGGAAGGGCCGACCACGAACACGGCGGCCAGGCCCAGGCTGGCGAGCCGCGCGCCGAGGCCGCCGCGGCCGGTGACCAGCGGCACGTCGCCGCCGGTCACGAGGGTCGTGAAGGGCAGGCCAGCGCGCGCGGCGGGGCCGCACAGGATCGAGGCCCGCACCAGGCCGTCGCCCGGAGTGCCGGCGAGGGCGGCCTGGAGCGCTTGGCCGAGGGCGCGCGTGCCGAGCTCGGCGGCGCCGGGGCCGAGCAGCGGCTCGAGCTGCAGCAGGCCGACC
>JARGPD010000157.1:0-6131 GCA_029212845.1 Planctomycetota bacterium | reverse complement strand
GGCGCCTCGCCCGGGGCCGCGGCGCTGGCCGCGAGCAGGCGCAGCCCGACGCGCTCGGCGAGGCCCGCGAGCTCGCCCGCGGGTCCGACCACCAGCACCGCCGGCCCCACCGCATCGGCCTCGTCCCGGCCCTGCCCGGAGCCGGGCGCGGGCTCGAGCAAGAGCCCGTCGGCGAGCCCCGCTAGGGCCCAGGCCAGGTCGCCGCCGATGGCGCCCTCGGTGTAGGCGCCGGTCAGGGGCGAGACCGCGCCGATGTGCACGCGCCCGCTCGAGGGCAGGCCGCGCCGGGTCGCGCCGCCGACCGTCAGCGCCAGCCCGCCGGGCGCGAGCTGCACCAGCCCCAGGGTCAGGGCGCTGCCCCCCAGGGGCGCGAGCTGTGCAAATCGCCCCGACTCGCCGCTGAAGAAGCTCCGCGCTGGGCCGTAGTGCGCCTGGCCGCCGTGCTCTCCGCCGATCCTCACCGAGAGCACGCGCCCGAACTGGTCTCCTGATCCCATCGCGATTAGGGTACCCGAGCGCTCGAACGCCACGGGCAACCCACACCTTGAACCGAACCTACATCCACCTCGGACGCGCCTTCGGCATCCCCGTGCGCCTGCACTGGACCGTGCCGTACTTCCTCTTGGGCGTCGCGGTCTTCTCGGGGGCCAGCATGGCCCTCGCCCTGGCCGTCGTGCTGGTGATCGTGCTCGCCCATGAGTTCGGCCACAGCCTCGTCGCCCAGCGGCTCGGCATCGAGGTCACCCAGATCTCGATCCTGCCGATCGGCGGCATGGCGCACATGGCGATCCTGCCCGAGCGCGCCTCGGAGGAGCTGCGCATCGCCGTGGCCGGTCCCGCGGTCAACCTCGTGCTGGCGATCCCCGGGCTCGTGGTCCTGATCGCCGCCGGCCAGCTCGACTGGCCCGATGCCCTGATCGAGGGCAGCCTGATGGGCCTCCTCTTCTGGTTCACGGCGGTCAACCTGGCCCTGGGCCTGTTCAACCTGCTGCCGGCCTTCCCCATGGACGGCGGGCGCATCCTGCGCGCGCTGCTGGTCAAGCGCTTCGGCTACCTGCGTGCCACCGAGGTCGCAGCCCGGGTCGGCCGCTGGCTGGCCTTCGGGATGGCCCTGGTCGCGATCTTCAGCCCGTCGGGCACGATCGGCCTCTTGTTCGTCGCCGGCTTCGTCTGGATCATGGGCGGCCGCGAGCTCTTCATGGTGCGCCTGCGACACGCCAGCCAGGGTAGCCCGGGCGGCCAGGGCGATCCGCGCGAGGCCTTGTTCCGCATGTTCCGCGGCTTCCCCGCCGGGCAGGCCGGACCCGGCGCCTTCGGCCCGGAGCCCCCGCGGGACCCCTTCGCGGACGACGACCAGCAGGCCGCCCCCAAGCCGCCCGGCCAGATCGAGATCCTCGCGGCGCCCGCCAAGCCCAAGCGCGGCTTCACGGACGCGGACATCGAGCGCCTCGAGCGCTTCCCCGGACGGCTCCCGAAGGACGAGGACTAGGCCGCCGCTCCGGGAGCGAGGCGCAAAGATCACAGGGAGATCACGGCGCTGCACGAGGTCTGCAAGCGCGGCCCGGGGGACGGAGCGGCGCCCTAAGCTCTGGCCGTCCAACTGGCGCACGGAGTCCACTCCCCGGCCGCGCCTCCCCGCCCTTCGATAGCCCTCCCCATGAAGCTGCACCTCGCCCTGGCCCTCGCGGCCCTCCTGCCCGCCTCCGCCCTCGCCCAGACCGACGCCGGCACCGCCACCTACAAGGTCACCTTCCAGGCCACCTGGAGCGCCTCCAGCCACCCCGGTGCCTTCCCCGGTGGCGCGCACTTCTCGGGCATCGTCGGCGGCACCCACCGGACGCACACCCACTTCTTCGAGCTCGGTGGCTTGGCCACGAGTGGCATCGAGGTGATGGCCGAGACCGGCAGCCAGGGCGCGCTCGTCAGCGAGGTCGGCAACGCCATCGCCGCCGGCGCGGCTGGCCAGACGATCCAGGGCGCGGGCATCGGCACGCCGGCCTCGACCAGCCAGACCTTCACGGTCACCGACAGCTTCCCGGCGGTCACCCTCGTGACGATGATCGCGCCGAGCCCGGACTGGTTCCTGGGCGTCGACGGCGTCGAGCTCCTGCAGAACGACGCGTGGGTCGACTCGCTCAGCGTGCCCCTGTATGCCCTGGACTCGGGCACCGACAGCGGCACCGGGTTCACCTCGTTCAACCAGGACACGAACCCGGCCGAGCCGATCGCGCTGATGACCAGCGGTCCCTTCTTCGGCACGACGCCGCTGGGCAGCTTCCTCTTCGAGCGCCTGGACAGCGTGCTCGAGTACGGCACCGGCGCGAACCCCGCGGGCAGCCTGGCGGCCAGCGGCCCGGCGCGCATCGGCCAGCCCGTGACCTTCTCCTTGCACGACACCTCGGGCACCATGGCCCAGCCTGCGGCCAGCTTCCTGGCGATCTCCTCGGCCGCCGCACCCGGCTACCCCGCCGGCCTGCCGATCCCCGGCTGGGGCCTGTCCGGGCCCGGCACGTCCGGCGACCTCTTGCTGGCCACGATCGACCAGGTGCTGGTCGGCCCGACCTGGAACGGCGCCCCGGCGGACCTCGTCCTCCCGGTGCCCTCGCTGCCGGCGCTCGTCGGCCTCGAGCTGTTCATCCAGGGCGTGCTCGTCGATTCGACACCGCGCATCGCGGTGACCAGCGGCCTGCACTTCGTCATCGGCAGCTAGCCGAGCGCTACGGGGTGGGCCCCGTCGCTTCCCGGCTCACCCCGGGAGTCGTGGGGCTCCTGCGGGTCAGCTGCGGCGCGCGCCGACAGCCTCACCGAGGGTCGCGAGGAAGACCTCGTCGCGCTCTGCCTCGTCCGCGTCGACGCCCTCGGGCACGTCGCTGAAGCCGAGCCGGTCGGCGAAGTAGGCCGCGCTGCGCTCGAACAGGTCGATGCGCACCTTGTCGCGCAGGCCGTCGCGGTCGAGCAGGTCGCCGAGGAACTCCTGGTCCGCGCCGGCGAGGCGCGCGAGGCGCGCCGGGGTCAGCTGCTCGGCGATGGCCTCGTCCGGACGCACACGCCTGGACTGGCCGGGGGCGAGGCCGCGCTTGCTGCGCCGCTTGCGCTTGCCGCGCAGCCGGCCGAGGCGCCGCGAGGCCCCGGTCGTGTCCTCGGGCAAGGCGTCCGCCCTGAGCACCATGGTGCCAGCGGCCAGGTCCCCGAGCCGGCGCCCCTCGGGCTGCACGAAGAGCACCATCAGGCCGACCGGGATCGGCATCGGGATCAGCTCGACCGGCAGGAAGACCGAGCGGATCATGTGCTGGACCGGCGTGGCCGGCGAGCCGGACTCGTCGACGACCTCGAGGCCCATCAGGCGCTTGCCCGGGGTCGGACGGCGCAGGTAGCCGTAGGCGATGTGGTACACGACCGGCATGCCGATGCCGAGGCCCACGAGGATGCCGGCAAAGAAGTCGGTCAGGTTGGTCGGGTCGAAGTTGGCGACCAGGTTCACGACGAGGCTCGCGATGGTGAAGAGCGCCATCACGACCAGCATGTCGAGCATCGCCGCGGCCGCCCGGCTGCCGGGGCCGGAGAGCTCACGGGTCAGGGGCATGCCCTCCTCGGTCTGGATCGTTCGCGTCGCCACGCAGCGACTATAAGGTAGCGGCGGCCGGGTCCGAAGCACCGGCATGCGCTCGGGCCCCGGGTCCGCTAGACTCTGCGCGTGAAGGACGAGGCCCAGACCCCCGAGGACCCCGGTCCCCTGCCGCGCTTGGCTGCCCTGCTCGAGGGGGTGCGCCTCAAGGGCGTGGCCAAGACGCCCGGGATCGAGGACCTGCCGCGCCTGTACCGCGCCGCTCACACCGAGGTCGCCAAGCGCAAGGCCGCCGGCGCCCCGAGCGCGTCCCTGCGCGGCGACGTGGCGACCCTAGCCGCGGCCCACGGCATCCTGCACCAGCCACGCGAGCTGGACTCCAAGAGCGCCTGGCGACGCACCGCCGACTTCTTGATGGTCACCTCGCCGCGCGCGATCCGCGCCGAGTGGAAGCTGCTGGTGGCCTGCTTCCTCTTGGTCTATGGCGTCGCCACCGTCGGCTTCGTCGCCGTGGCCCATGACCTCGAGCGGGCCTATGACCTGTTCGATCCCACGACGGTCAACAACGAGATCGCCCAGCTCGAGGCGCTCGACGAAGGCGAGCCCTTCCGCGGCAACTTCACCTTCGGGCTCGGCGAGTCCCCGCACACCGCCGGCTGGATCCTGGCCCACAACATGGGCGTCGGGATCCTGTTCTTCGGCGCCGGCCTCCTGCCGCCGATCTTCCTGCTGCTGGTGATGACCAACGGGCTGATGCTCGGGGTCTACACGGCGGTCGCCTGGCACTACGGCCAGGCCGGCGCGATCTCGTCGGTCCTGTGGTGCCACGGCGTGATCGAGATCCAGTGCTTCGTGCTGGCCGCCTGCGCCGGCATGGTCCTGTTCCGGGGCTTCATCGCGCCGGGTCCCTTCGGCCGCGTGCACGCCATGTCGCGCAGCGCGACCCGCGCCTGGGCCCTGTTCGCGCCGACCTTCCCGCTCCTGTTCTGCGCCGGCGTCATCGAGGGCTTCGTCACGCCCCACGCCCCCACCTTCCTGCGCCTGACGGTCGCCGTCACCACCGGTCTCGGCCTGATCGCTTGGGCCGTGCTGGCCGGCCGTCAGCCCTCCACCCAAGCTCCCCCCGCCTAGATGCCCCAGATCTTCGAAGTCTCCGAGCTCCACTCCCTGATCGGTCGCGAGGTGCGCCAGACCGAGGTCGCGCGGGCCCTCGCCCATGGCGTCCGCCGGCTCGCGCCCAAGCACTTCGCCAGCTTGCACGTGACCTGCTCCGATGGGCGCGAGCGCGAGACCGCCGAAGCGTTCCGCTCCGTGGTGGTGCGCGAGTTCGCGCCGGGCCCGACGACGACCAGGGCACCCATGCGCACCGCCAACCTCGGCGGGCGCTACGAGTGGGGCGCCGCCCCGCTGTCCCTCGGCCACTACTGCGCGCCGGGCGACACGAACGTCATGCAGGTGGTCAAGCTGAACAGCCACGTGGCCAGCGTGCCTAGCGAGGGCGGCCCGACCTTCGGCATGATCGAGCGCGGCGGCAGCGAGTCGACCTGCTGCGGGGCCCTGACCCAGTACCTGTCCGGCGGCCCGGGCTCCTTCGTGAGCGACATGGCCCTGTCCTTCGCCTCCGAAGGGCTCGACCGCACGGCGATGCTGAGGGACCCCGCGGTGGTGCCCCCCGAGCTGCGGCTGATCGTGGCCGCCCTCGTGCAGGTCCGCCTCCAGACCCGCCGCGCGCTGCTCGACGTGCTCAGCGCTCCACGCATCCCCGACCGCGTGGTCCTGCTCGCCGGCGTCTCCTTCAACCACCCGACCCACAACACCGAGCTCGTGGTCGGCTACTACGCCGCCGCCCACAGCGTGGCGGGTGAGATGGAGGTGACCTGGACCGGCTTCGACGAGGACCCGCGGGGCCTGGTGGTCGAGCCCAGCACGCGCGGGGTGCAGATCAAGCAGCTGGACGCCGAGGGTAGCGCCTCGATCCCCGGCACGCGCCAGGCTCGGGGGTCCGTCGACCACCGCTTCCTGCCCGGCCGCACCTGGCTGGCCAACAACGAGCACCCCGAGCCCACGCCCTCGGTCAAGGCTGCGGTCAAGGCGGCGGTGCACAGCCTCGAGACCACGCTGAACGACCCCGTGCACCCGGTGCGCTCGGTCGCGATCAAGGGCGTCGTCCTCGCCATGGCCGAGACCATGGCCGTGCCTGCGCTGCTGACCCTGTTCGCCGCCGGCGCCCTCGAGCTGCACAACGCCTGGAGCGTCGAGCGCGTCGCCTACGGCAAGGCCGACCAGGCCGAGATCCAGGCCCTGCTCAACCGCGCCATCAACGGCCTCGACACCCTCGACGCAGCCACCACCGAGCGCGTGATCCGCAGCTTCGAACGACACTTCGCCTAGGCCCCGCCGAACCGGCTGCACCGGAGTAGTCGAACCGGTGCGAAGGCCGTGAGTGCTGGCTAGTTGGTGCGGAGCACGTGAGTGCTGACTAGCTGGTGCGAAGGCCGTGAGTGCTGGCTAGCTGGTGCGAAGGCCGTGAGTGCTGACTCGCTGGTGCGAAGGCCGTGAGTGCTGA
>JARGPD010000156.1 GCA_029212845.1 Planctomycetota bacterium | reverse complement strand
TCTTTCCCGGGGGAAATACGCAAGGAAATCCCGACCCGCCGGCCCGGTCCCCCGGAATCCGCCTATTCTTGGCCTTGGGCCACGCTAGGCCACACATCCACGCACTCCCATCGATCGAGTCATGAAGCTCTCCACCGCACTCCTCCCGCTCGGCCTGCTCGCCGGCGCGGCCCAGGCCCAGACCTGCAGCCTCGCCCAGGACATCCACGCGATCGGGTCGCCCTTCTCGTCGAACATCCAAGGGGCCACCGACGGCGGCTCGGCCTACGCCAAGGACAGCTTCGTCGAGCTCGGCGGCTACCACTACTTCGTGGCGACCTCGCTGTTCTTCGGCTCGGAGCTGTTCCGCACCGACGGCACGGTGGGCGGCACGACCCTGGTCGCCGACGTCAACCTCGGCAGCGGCGGCTCGTCGATCTCGCGCCTCGTGGCCTACAACGGCAAGCTCTGGTTCAGCGCCAACGACGGCACCCACGGCAGCGAGCTGTGGACCTCGGACGGCACCGCGGCGGGCACCAAGATGGTCGCCGACATCCGCCCCGGCAGCAGCTCGTCCTTCATCAAGCAGCTCGTCGGGATGGGCGGGAAGGTCTACTTCGGCGCCTCGGACGGCACCAACGGGGCCGAGCTCTGGGGGTCCGACGGGACCGAGGGTGGCACCGCGCTCGTCTTCGACGTGAACCCCGGCAGCAGCGGTAGCAACGTCGACGACATCGTGCTCGAGCCCGCGGGCAACCGGCTCTTGTTCCGGGCCTTCCAGTCCGGTGTCGGCACCGAGCTGTGGGAGTCGGACGGCACCGCCGCCGGCACGGCGCTGCTCAAGGACATCAACGCGGGCCCGGGCTCGTCCTCCTGCGACCAGTTCGTGCACTGGAACGGCGAGGTCTACTTCCGCGCCAACGACGGCGTGAACGGCCAGGAGCTGTGGAAGACCGACGGCACGACGGCGGGCACGGTGCTGGTCGCCGACATCCACCCGACCTCCCACTCCCAGAGCCCGGACCTGAGCTACTACGCCGAGCTGGGCGGGGAGCTGTTCTTCGAGGCGCGCGGCGCGAACGGCTCCGAGCTGTGGAAGACCGATGGCACCTCCGCGGGCACGGTCGAGGTCGCGGACATCCGCACCGGCGTCGACAGCTCGAGCCCGGCCGACCTGCTGGTCTACAACGGCCGCTTGTACTTCACGGCCGAGGACAGCACCTTCGGCCGCGAGCTCTGGAGCACCGACGGCACGGCGGGCGGCACCGCGATCCTGAAGGACATTCAGGGCGGCGTCACCAGCGCCTTCTTGAACACCGACAACAACTTCATGCTGTTCGGGGGTGAGCTGTTCTTCAAGGCGTCGGACGGCAACACCGGCTCTGAGCTTTGGAAGACCGACGGCACCAGCGCGGGCACCGTGCTGGTCAAGGACCTCGAGCTCGGCCTCAGCGGCTCGTCCCCCGACTGGCTGACGCCGGTCTCGCCGACCCAGCTGGTCTTCACGGCCACGGACTCGGCGATCGGCAGGGAGCTGTTCACCACCGACGGCACGAGCGCGGGCACCGGCCTGCTGGTCGACCTCGACCCCAACATCACAACGGGCGACGGTGCTCCGAGCGACCTGCACCCGGTCGGCGGCAGCTACTTCCTGTTCGTCGCGAACGACGGGGTCACGGGCCAAGAGCTGTACCGCTGGGACAAGGGTGTCGGCGCGACGCAGCTGATGGACATCCAGCCCGGCAGCTTCGGCAGCGACATCGACGAGTTCTACACCTGCTACCTCGGCGGCAAGCTGGTGACCTTCTTCGAGGCCGACGACGGCGGCACGGGCAAGGAGCTCTGGATCACCGACGGCACGACCCTGGGCACCAACCTGGTCAAGGACATCAACGGCTCGGGCCACGCCTACCCCGGCCAGTTCCACTACCACCCGATCCACGACGTCGTGTTCTTCAGCGCGGCCGACGATGGCAACGGCACCGAGCTGTGGAAGACCGACGGCACTGCGGCCGGCACGACCATGGTCGCCGACATCGATCCCGCCGGCAGCGGCGGCCCGTGGGGCATCGTCGCCTACGGCCTGGACGTCTTCTTCCGCGCCTCCGATGGCGTCAACGGCGAGGAGCTGTGGAAGAGCGATGGCACCGCGGTCGGCACGAGCCTGGCGGTCGAGCTGACCCCCGGCCCGGCGGGCAGCAGCATCAGCAACCTGATGGTCCACGACGGCGCGCTGGTCTTCACCGGTGACACCGGCTTCACCGGGCTCGAGCTGTTCGTGAGCGACGGCACGGCCGGTGGCACCTCCCTGGTGGTCGACCTGTTCGCCAGCTTCGGCAACGCGGACCCCGCCGAGCTGACCGTGTTCGACGGCCTGCTCTACTTCTCGGCGACCAACGGCACCAACGGCCGCGAGCTCTTCAAGACCGACCTGACCGCCGCCGGCACGACCCTCGTGCACGACATCGTGGCCGGGCCCCTGGGCTCCTCGCCCGCGAAGCTGACCGTCTCGGGCGACCGCCTGTTCTTCGCCGCAAGCGACGGCAGCACCGGCACCGAGCTGTGGTCCACCGACGGCACCTCGGAGGGCACCCACATGGCCGCGGACATCAACCCCGCCGGCAGCTCCAACCCCGACTTCCTGACCCCCGTCAGCAACGGCGTCTACATGCGCGCGACCGGCCCGAACGGCGCCGAGCTGCATTTCTCCGACGGCACCCTGCTCGGCACCTTCGAGGTCTGCGACATCTTCTTCGCGGCCGTGGGCAGCTCGCCCACCGACCTGATCCTGTGCGACGGCGACCTGTTCTTCATGGCCGACGATCCCTACGTCGGCAAGGAGCTCTTCACCGTCGCCCAGCCGGGCGCCTACACCGTCGACCTGGGCCTGGCCGGCCAGCCGATCCGACTCGACGCCACGGCCCCGATCCTGGGTGGCAGCGTGACCTTCTCGGGCAGCGGCACTCCGACCGGCGGCATCGGCGTCCTGGTGATGAGCGCCCACACGGGCATCCCGAACGACCTTCTGGTCACGGGCCTCAGCACCTCTTGGATCGACATCACGACCGCCTCGGTCCAGGGGGTCTTCACCACGGAGACCTGGAGCCTGACCAAGCCGGTCCCCGCGATCCCGAGCCTGGTCGGCGGCCAGCTGAACTTCCAGTCCTGGATCCTGGGCGCGGTCGCCTTCCCCGCAGACACCAGCAACGGCCTGCACCTGGTGCTGGGCAACTAGACGAACCAGGACCGAACGAATGGGGGGGAGCGATCCCCTCGGACACCAAGAGCGGGCGCTCCCTCCTGTGGGGGGGCGTCCGCTCGCTCGTTGGAAATCCTGCGCGCGCCGACCCCATCGGATAGGGCCCGCCAGGGGGCGATCGGAGCCGAGCCGAACCTTCAAGCCTGGGCGCTGCCACCCGGCATCCTGCCCATCTCGGCATCGAACGGCTTGCGCTTGGTGCTGGGCAGCTAGGACCAGGGCGGGAGCTTCGCCCGGGTCCTACGAGGCCGTGGCCGTCTCGTAGAGTCCCTTGGCGCTCTTGGCGATGGCCGAGGCGTCGCCGAGCGCGATCGCTCCGGCGAGCCCGATCGCCTTGTCCACGATCGCGATGGCCTTCTGGGCGTTGTCGATGCGCTTGACCGTCGTGCGCGCCTTGTTGGTGGCCTTGGTCAGCTGCTTCAGTGCCGCCTCGCTCCCCTCGATCACGAGGCCCACGGCGCGGGTCTCCATGTCGGTCGAAGCGTTCAGAAGGCTCCAGAAGGCGTCGGCGAGGTCCTGCCTTTGGCTGGGCTTGAGCTTGGCCCAGTTCGCAGCGCGATACTCGCTGGTCTGAATGGCCAACTTGCGGAAGGTCTCGGCCAGCTCGCGGGCTTGGGTTGCGTTGAGTTTCATGGTGGCGAAGGGTTAGCGGGGGACGCGAATGGGCGATGAGGTGCGCGGGCGTCGGTTGAGTTGGTCGCCCAGTCCGAGCAAGGCCCGAGCGCGATCGGCAAGCTCGGACACCAGGTCTTGTGCATCAAGCTTTGCAGCACTCACGAGGGCGTCGTGACCTTCGAGGATCTGGTCCATGGCCGCTTGGAAGTCGAGAGCGGCCTTCTGTCGATCGAGGATCGCTACGCGTTCGAGCTCCCAGTGGTGATGGAGCAGGGCGCGGACACCCTGCTGGCCTGATCCTTGAAGCTCCCGAAGGAGGTCCCCGTAGTAGTGATCAAGCCCGGCCATTTCGGTCCTCGCGTCGCCGGGGATCGAGGCCACGGGACCGTCATGCAGACTCGCGATGGTCTGGGTCAGCGACTCGTCGGCTCCCTTCATGTACTTCTCGATCGCCGACTGGCGCCAAGCACCGAGCAACGCCTCGGAGACCTTGGCGAGCAGGTCCTGCGCCTCCGGCGCCCCGTTGGCGTGTTCAAGGCGGGCGTCGAGCGCCCTTTGACGCTCGACCTCGCGACCACGCACCCCGTCACGGGCTTCCCGCCGGGACTCCCGCACTTCACGTGACCGTTCCAGACGCGGCGCCTGGTCTCCGGCGAGCTGGCCGAGCACCACCAAGTAGTCGGTCAAGGCCTCGTGGCGCTCGAGCATCGCCTTCCGTTGGGAGAGTCGTTCGATGTAGGCGTCTGGAGGCGCATCCATGTCGAGCTGACCCTGGAGCGCCGCCATGCGCAGGGGGTGCTCGATGTACTCATCGACGAGCTCCTCGTAGGCGGCGGCCTCGGTCGATGCGTTCGCGAAGTCGCGCACCGCGTCGAGGTTCACGCAGGAGGCGAGCAGCGCGAGCAGGAAGAGACCCAGTCGGGTCCAGGTTGAGCGTGGATAGGTCATGGGAGCCTAGTCGGTTGAGTTCGGGGGCAGGCGGTGGGTCGTCACCCTGTGCCACGCGAAGGTAGACCAAGTCCGCCAGGGATTCACGGATTCGATGTCGGCGGTGGCGGGTTGCCGGGGCAATCCAGGTGCGCGGTGCCGGCGCGTCACTACGTGGCGCCCTGCCCGGTAGGCCGGGCTCAACTCCAGCCACCCACTTCCAAGTCGCCGCCCTCTCGCTACGATGCAGTTCGGCGAGCTCGCAAGGGGTCAGGCTCTGCTCGTCCTCCTCGTAAGCCCCAACCTGCATCCATGCCAAGGCCGCACTCCGCCATGCCCGACCTTCCCTTCATCGCGATCATCGGTAGCGCGGACGAACCATTCGAGGACTACGAGGTCCTTGGGGCCGACGAGGAGGAACTCCTCCTCCAAGAAGCGATGCGGGCGGAGTTCGAGAAGCGCTACCAGCCACCGATCACCGACTTCGAGGAAGCCAAGCAGGCCGCCCGCGAGCTAGGGCTCGAGCTCGCGAAGGCCGGCTTCGGGCTGATCGTCTACAGCGGCGATCCCCAGTACATCGAGCACCACGTCGTCGAGGGGTTCCTGCAGCACCCGCTGGTTGGTGACGCCAGCATCCGGCTGATCACCAACCGTCGTCAGCTGGAGCTCGCGGATGAGGTCGAACGGGTCGAGCGCGAGCCTAGTGGCCCGAGGGCGCGCTTCCACATCCCCGCCGGCAAGCAGCGGGTCTTCGGTCCGACCGAGTACGACGAGTCCGATCACTGGGAGGTCTCCTTTTATCGGTCGCTGCGCCAAGCCGACGGAGTGCTGCTGATCGGGGGCGGCTTGTCGACCCTGAACGCCGGCCTCGTGGCGATCGCCAACCGCATCCCGCTGCTCGCCCTCGCGAGCTTCGGCGGCAAGGCCCAGATCGTCCAGGAGAGCATTCAAATCGGCAAGGACCTGCCCAGCCGCAGCGAAGTGGACCTGATGGCGCGGCCTTGGACCGGGGGCATGGCCGTGGCCTGCGTGCGCGCGCTCGGCAACCAAGCGCGGCGCTCGCTCGCCGCCGACCCCGCCGGCCTGGTCCGGGCTGCGCGCATCGCGGGCGGCTTGTTGCTGGTCGCCTTGTTCGCGGCTGCCTTAGCCTGGGCGCCGGTCGGAGAGCCGTGGTCCTTGCCCGGCATGGCCGCGGCCTTGGCCCTGTTCCTCGGTCCCCTGCTGGCCGGGGCGGCAGGCGCGGTGGTGCGCGTGCTCGTCGGTGCATCGCGCGACTTCCACGCCGCCACCTGGCACTCGATCGAGGTCGCCGGCTGGCTCGGCGGCATCGTCGGCGGCATCGTCACGACGCTCTTCATCGCTGCCCAGCTAGGCACCAACGGCAGCCTGACCAGCGGAGGCGACCCTGCCACCGACTTCATGATGCGCCTGATCCCCTTCGCCCTCGCAGGTGCTTTCGTCGCCGGCCTGACCCTCGACCAGGTCCTGGCCAAGCTGATCCGCATGGACGTGCTCCGTCGCGCCGACCCGCATGGGGGTGAGGCGTGAGCGATCTTCGCAACGAGCCAAGCCCCGCGAAGAGCATCCCCGAATCTCTCGACACGACGAAGGTGATCGTCCTCTGGGACTTCACGATCAGGGGGCTTCGGAAGGACCTCCAGGGCTTGAAGGATCGCCCACCGGAGGGAACTGAGCTGTTTGTTCCGGCGGAAGTGGGTAGTCCAAAGCAAGGCGAGATCTTCCGAGACATCGTTAAGCCAGCTATCACCGACTCCACACGAGCACTTGCAGTCGTTGATCTGCCGAATGCCAACGTCGGCTTCGAGATCGGCTTCGCCCTTGGTAGTCGCCTCGAGGTCGCGCTCGCGTGTGCCGCGGGGACCGTCCCAGAGTGGCTCGATAAGCCGCCGCTCAAAGCGTTTGGCGTCGAACCGGCACGGGGCGTCAAAGGCCTGCGAGCGATCCTCTCTAGCGAACCTTGGATTGCACCGATCGACAAGGCCGAACCAGGGAACGGCGTACTCTTCGTCTGCCCCGATGCGGATGGTGGCGAGGTCCTGGTCGAAGAGGTTGGGGCACTTCGCCCCAAGTGGCGCCGACTACCGGCGGATGGGTGGACTCTCAATGATCTCAGTGATCACCTAAGAGGTATCGGCACGGTCGTGTGGGCCATCGCGACACACAAAGAGGGGGATGAGGGAAGGGACGGGGCTGGCAACGCGGCCGCGTCCGTGGTCGCTGGCCTAGCTCTGGCCCATGACCTCAAGCTTGAAGTCTTTCGAGACAGCGACGCGCGGGAGGTCGTCGACGTCAAGCACAAAGAGAAGGTCTTCACCAGCATCCCGGCGTTCCGCAAGCTGATCGAAGACGTAAACCGGCCGGCCAAGGCACCGACCGTCCCTCGCGATCCTCTGATCGCCTACCGCGCCTACCTGCGAACGACTCACGACCGCCTGGTCACGTTCTTCCCCCAGGCCTCCGACGTGCACCTGTGCGACGTCCACGTTGAGTTGGACTTCGAGCCTTGCCAAGACGAGACCACCGAGGGACTCCATGAGCAGAAGGTCTACCTTGGAGGGCCTGGGTTCATTGGGGCTTGGAAGCTCGCGATCCCGTCGGGCGGGAAGGCTCGCTGCACGCTCAAGGAACTACTCGCTCCACCCGTTCAGGCCTCCGGCCTCCCGGAGACTGGAGGCACGGCGTTGCAGGCCCCAGCACCCCGTTGGGTGATCCTCGGAGAGCCAGGAGCAGGCAAGACGACTTCAGCCAGGCACCTGTGCTGGCAGCTCGCGGCTGAGGAAGCCGGCTCACTACCGGTCTTCGTGTCGTTGTCCCAGGCGACCGCCGAGAAGGAGCGCCGGCATCCCTTCCAAGTGGTGGAGGACGCCGTGCGCCAGGGCGACGGCGACCTCGGTGGCAGCGGAATCAGTGACCGGCTCCATGAGCTGAGCTCACATCCCGGAAGCCTCCTGCTGCTACTCGACGGCCTCGACGAGGTCGCCCCGGAGCAGCGCGCTCGAGCGCTCGAACTGATCGCGCATTGGAGCCAGAGGTTGCCCCATGTGTCGATCGCCGTCACCAGCCGACCGATCGGGTTCCAGGACATCACGGGCTTCCGGCGAGCTTCCCTACGGCCCCTCTCGGAGGACTCCCAGCGCAGACTCTTGAGCCTCTGGCTCGACAAGACGAAAGGGCGCGAAGCTTGGGAGCGGATTCAGACACGGCCTTCGCTGCGCTCGATCGCCCAGAACCCCTTGATGCTGACTTTGATCGCCAGCCTCTCGGAGGAACGCGGAGACCTGCCGCCTACCCGAACACGGCTCTACAGCTGGGCGATCGACCTGCTGCTGAAGAAAGGCTTCGGTCAGACTCCGAAGGGTGTCAGAGATCCTCACTCGGCTCGCAAGCTGCTGGCGGCCCTCTGCCTGCGGCTTCAGGACTCAACCGGCGAGCAATGGTCCGAAGGCGAGCTGGAGGAGCGTCTCTTCGAACTCGAGCAGCAGCAGCCCGAGCTACGCGCGCGCTGGCATGGCACGTGGATCTCGCGGGCCGAGTTCCTGGACGACGTGGCTCAGAACTCGGGCCTGCTAGGCGCCCTTGATGGGCCCAACACCCCGTGGAAGTTCCCGCACCGTCAGCTGCGTGAGTTCCTGGCCGCAGAAGCCTTGGCCGAGCTCGGTGATAGCGAGCTCCTGGTCGTGACCCGTGGCATCCAAGAAGAGGACATCCCGCGCTGGGCCGAAACCCTGGGCATGCACTGCAGCTTGGCGAAGGATCCGCACGAGGCCATTCTGACCATCAGCGCGATGCATCCCGAAGCTGCGCTGCGGGCGCTCCCCGAGGTCGACGGGCTCGACCCGGCCCGCAGTCTTGACTACTTGATTCAAGCCGAGCAGTGGAACTTCGACGATCTGGTACGGCTGGCTCGGGCGTGGCGGTCCTTCGGTCGTTCGCGTCAGGAGGTGACCGAGCTGTTGCTGGCCCGAGTCGCTGATCTGCGAGATGACCCCGAGCGAAAGAACAGGGCTGACCGGCTCAGTCGGCTGGGCATGTTTCACCTGGTGATGGCTCGCGAAGGCATGGAGCCGGAGCGTCAGGTGTTCTTGGATGCCTGTGAGCTTGATTGGGTCAAGGCCCCCGAGCTGGTGTTCGAACGAGTTCCCGAGGGGAAGTTCACGATGGGGTCGCCCGAAGAGGAGCAAGGTCCATTCGATTGGGAAGGGCCGGAGCATGCGATCCGGGTTTCGGCCTTCGAGTTGGCTAGGCATCCGGTGACCGAAAAGCAGTTCGCAGGCTTTGCAGCTCTCGGTGGGTCGGAGCGAGAGATCTCAGCGGAGAAGGCGAACATGCCGGCGACAGATGTGAGCTGGTGGCAGGCGTACTTGTTCTGCCTTTGGATCGACGCACGACTGCCTTCAGAGTCGCAATGGGAGTACGCCTGTCGGGCGGGCCAGGAAACTCGCTACTGGTCCGGCAACGAAGAGTCCGATCTCGCTGACGTGGGCTGGTACGCGGCGAACTCGGGGGGGGAGCTGCATTCGGTTGGCGAGAAGCGGGCGAACGACTTCGGTCTCTACGACATGCACGGGAACGTCTGTGAGTGGTGCCAGGACAACTGGTCCGAGGGCTACGAAGAGTCGCAGGGTGTGCATCCGCAGGCGTTCGAGGACGGCAGCTCCGGGCGTGTCATCCGCGGCGGCAGCTTCAACTTCCCCGCCGGGGGCGCGCGCTCGGCCTACCGCTTCAGGTACCCCGCCGAGGACCGCGGCGGCTACCTCGGCTTCCGTCCCGCCAGGGTTTCCACTTCCTAACTTCACCACTTCACCTCTTCCCTCCGACTCGAGTTGGTAGAGGCGAATCTTTCTCGTTGGGCGAGGCGCGACCGCAGGGGCCGGGCGCAGCCGGCCCGCGGGTAGCGCCGGTGGTGTTGAATGTTGGGAATACGGGGAGG
>JARGPD010000155.1:9381-9810 GCA_029212845.1 Planctomycetota bacterium | reverse complement strand
GACCGCGCCTCGCCCCGTCAGGTCGGTCGCAGCCGCCACCAGTCCTTCGCGAAGAGGTCCTGCATCGGGTAGCCCTCGCTCACCGTCACCCAGATCCGGCGCACGGTCACGCGCACACGCGCACCGATCTCCAGCAGTCGCGTCCTGATCGTCCCACACTGAGCCCGCGCCAGCTCCGTCCCCGCGAGCCCGATCCGCCTGAGCTCGCTCATCAGCACGTAGGCCATCGACGACAGGGAAAGTCGCGTCTGGTTCGCGCGCATCGACCAGCAGCTCGTACGGTCCGCGAAGAGGTCGAGCCGCTGCTCCTTTGCGGGCTAGAGGCCCGTCGGGACCGTCGACTCAGCTCCTGTTTCGAAAGAAGCGGGGGGGGGGGGGGGGGGGGCGGGGGGCCCCCCCCCCCCCCCCCGGGCGGGGCCGGCGGGGGGG
>JARGPD010000155.1:0-9371 GCA_029212845.1 Planctomycetota bacterium | reverse complement strand
CGCGCAACTTTTTCTCTGCAGCGCACCCCCCCCCGCCCCCCCCCCGGGGGGGGGGGGGGGGGGGGGGCGGCGGGGGCGGGGGGGGGGGGGGGCCCCCCCCCCCCCCCCCCCCCCCCCCCCCGCTTCTCTCGGTACACCGCGGGGCGACTACTCTGGTTCTGGCAGCAGCTCGACGGTCGGAATGCCCCGGTGCTCGACCCAGTTCTCGAGCGGGTTCAGCTCAAGGGCCGTCACTGCGGCTGTCGGAAGTGGACCTATATGCTCGAACGCTCCATCCTTGTTCGAGTCGACAAAGTAGAGGGCCGTGCCAATTGAAAACTCGCTCGTGCCCTTGCTGGTGAAGTAGTAGATGTACCCGCCAGTCTTGTGCTCTCCGGCGACACAGTGGTCAAGTTCTTCAGCGATGAGTGGTTGTTCAACAGACGTGACCACTGGAGAGAAGGCGACGGGGTCGATTCCCGCATGCAAGAGGAGCATGTCCTTGGAGTCGAAGAACTGGACGAGGTAAGTGTCTGGCTGACCCCTGAATCGAACGGACATCTCGACAATGTCCTTTCCTGGAGTGTTCGCTTGGTAGACCGTCCTCTTGCTCTGGATGGCCTGGGGGGTGAGCTTCGGGCCCTCTGCAGTCATTACCATCAGTGGTGCCGCAACCGAATACTCCTCGATTCGAGTGTCACCGTTGCGCTGCTTGGTGCAGACCAGGAGCTTGCCTCCTTCCCCCGCAGCAATGGAAGTCAATTGGCCCTGGACTTCGATCGACTGCTCCCCCCTCGCAACGACGCTCTTCTTGACCTGCTCCGCACCGGGGTTGTAGTGCCACTTCAAGCGGATCGTCTTCCGACCGGTGATCGAGGGTGTGGCCCAGACACCGTGGCTGACTCGGAGGTCGTCGATTGCATGCCTCCATATCGCAGCGTCGGGTACGGACGCGGAGGGGCTGGCTGACTCTGTCGTCGGCCATGCGGCGGTGATGGTGGTCAGGATCGACAGGCCCACTGCGCTCGCTATCGCTATGTTCTTGATGGTCATGGCTACTGGGTTCGTTCCCTCGTTCGAAGCCTAGGGGCAATTGGGGCAGACCGCGCCGCTCCAGGATGGGTCGGGAGCGCCGGCGCAGCCCCTCGCGAGGCACTCACTGGACTGCTCGGCAGCGTTCTCCTCCAACTCCCTTGCTGCGTCGCAGAGGTCGGTGAGGAGCTGACCCTCGGCGCCGTCGCAGGCGAAGTCGTTGACGGTCGTGAAGGACTGGATCGACATCGAAGCATGCGTGCAGATGAAGCACGTGGATTCACCGGCCCAGGGATCGTTGGGGTCGATCAGGGCGCGCGCATCTCCGCCTGAGTTGGTATTGGCGTGTTGGTGATGCTCGAATTCATGCAGCGCCGCGACAGCCTGGACATCGAGTGGAATGCTGGGGTCGGTGTTGATGCCCAGCGTGTCGTGGTCGTGAACTCCAAAGGACTGGTCCGCAGGATCGCCTTGGAATTCAATGAAGCCAAGTTCACCCGCTTGAACGGCATTCTTCAGTGCATTGCCTGCGACTGGGTCGATCTCGATCGCCTTGTTCACGATGGCCTCCACATCCGGTGCGGCCATCGCTCCTGCACCAACGGTGGGCCCAGCCGGGGCGAAGGTGCCAGGCGCTGCGCTAGTGACAGGCCAAAGGACCTGATAGTCGAACGCCAATCGGGGCGTTGCTGCAGCTGCGAGCGAGGAGCAGAGTCCGAAGATCGCGAGCGCCGTAAGCAGGCCGCGATGCCGGATGCCATTCAAGGAGCGCGAGTTGTTCCGCATGTTGTCTTGCGAGGAGTTTCGAATAGGTTTCGACCGGCGGGCCACATCACTTGAACGCGAGGCTCGTGACCGGCGTTTGGTCGAAACCAAGCTGGAGGCTACTCCACTACCACGCACCTCGGCGCTAGGGGGCGCCAACTCTGTGAACGAAGCTTTAACGTGCGCGCAGCTTCGGCCGTAAGCTGTGATTCCGAATGTATTTGCGGCGGCATTCAGATCCTCGAACTTCCCAGTCCTGGTCCTGGGCAGGCCCGCAGGACCGTGGGCCTACTGCTCCAGCAGCCAGGCCTGCCAGCCTTCGACCTCGATGGGGGGCCGGGACGCGATCTCGGGGAACAGCGTCGCGAGGCCGAGGCGCATGGCCTCGACCTGGGGCGCGGCCGAGGCGGGCGGCGTGGTCGGCAGGACCAGGTAGCGCGGGCGGCCCTCGAGGCCGCCGGCGATGATCTTGACCACGGCGTACTCGAAGGTGGCGACGTCGTCGGTGACCGGCAGCAGCGTGCGCCAGGCGTAGAGGCTCTCGGCCAGGTTGAAGCCCATGGCGTCGGGGTAGAGGCCGACGGCGCCGGGCGGGATCAGCTCGGCCAGGCGCGCGCCGGTGACCTTGGGCAGGGGACGCGTTCCAGGGCTCGTGCCACGCCAGCGCTGGAACAGCTGCTCGGTGCGGCCGAGGTTGGCGCTCAGGGTGACGGCCACGACGACCGCCACGAGCAGGGTGGCGCCATGGCGGCGGGCCAGGCCCAGCTGCTCGGGCGCTCGCCCGGCGGTCAGCACGCGCTGCAGGGTCTGACCCGCCAGCACCAAGGCCAGGCCGCCGAGGGCGGCGGCCCCCGGGAGCAGGTTCAAGAGGAACGTGTCCTGGGCGGCGGTGCCGGGCAAGAAGCCGTCGCTCGTGTGGCGGTAGTAGAAGAACAGCACCGCGAGGCCGCCGAGGAAGAGCAGCAGCGAGAGGCCGCTGGCATGGCCGCGCGCGGCGCGCAGGCGCGTGGCGGCGCGCTCCTCGGCCGCCGCGGCCTCGAGGGCCTGGCTCTGGGTCGCGCCAGAGCTGGCCGTCTCGCGCGCCTCGGCCACCTCCCTGGGCGTCGGGGCGCCGAGCACGTCGATCAGCGCGAACAGGCCGCCGAGCAGGGCCAGGTCGACGACCAGGTCCGAGTTGAACTGGCCGAGGTGGGTGAGCTGCAGCTTCAGCCAAGACCAAAGGGGCACGGCGCCGCTGGTCAAGGGCTCGAAGAGCAGGGCCACGCGGTCGGAGAGGCGCGGCACCTCGCCGATGCCCTCGAGGCTGCGGCCAGCCCACCAGCCATGCAGCAGCACCGGGAGCAAGGCGGCCAGGCCGAAGGGCAGGCTGCCGCGGACGGCCGCGACCAGCCCGCGGCGCCGGGCGAGGTGCACCAGAACGAACAGGCACAGGGGCACCGCGAAGAACAGCGGCGCGAAGGTCTGGGCCGTGCCGGCGGCGACGAACGCGAGCGTGCCGACCAGGTGCGCGGGCCGGCCGCCGAGCAGCCAGCGCGCCAGGAAGCCGTGGGCCAGGATCACGCACAGGATGCTGGGCGGCTCGTAGTTGACGAGTCCGGCCTCTAGCACCGCGAGCGGCGCGATCGCGTAGAGGAAGGCGCCGGCGAGGGCATGCTCGCGGCCACCGAAGGCGCGCAGGGCCCACCACAGGGCCAGGATCGAGAGCAGGCTGGCGGCGTACATCGGCAGGCGCAGCACGTCCTCGAAGCCGTCGTCGCCCGGTCGCGTCGGCGGCAGGTCGTGCCGCCACGCCTCGTCCCAGGGGACGCCCTCGGCCGCGTCGGGCGCGAACATCGCGAGGTTGGCCCACATGGCCAAGGACAGCAGCGGCGAGTGGTTCGCGTAGACGTACCAGGTGCCAGGCGCGTCGGGGATCGGGTCGACGTTGACGATCGGGTAGCCGCCGACCGCGTCGGCGCCGAGGCGCTCGTAGTTGACCGAGGTCAAGGCGAAGAAGGCACCCTGGAAGCCGTCCATGCCGCGGTCGAGGCCGCTGACGGGTGCGAACATCAGTCGCAGCACGAGCGCGAGCACGAGCACCAGGGCGATGCCGCCGAGCTCGCCCACGCCGGGCTTGTCGGGCAGGCGCGGGCCGGGGGTCGGGTCGGCAGCCTGGGGAGGCTCTTGGGTTGGGGCGCTCAAGGGGAGGACCGGCGGTCGTGCAGGCCGCGGAGAGGATAGGCTATTGGCGCCGCTGCGCGCCCGCTAGCGCCTGCGATCAACGGGCAGAGGGCCCAGCTTCGAAACCACCTTCGCGACCATGCTCCAGACCTCGAACCGACCCCGCCGCGCTCCTCGAATCCTTGGACTCGGCCTGCTCTTGCTCGGGGCCTGCGGGGGTGGCGGCAAGTCCCTGCGCGGGGTCGTGCACCTCGACCCGCGGCTCGAGGACGGCGGCTCGTCGACCGAGCTGCTCGCGGCGGCGATCGAGACCACCCGCACCTGGACCTTCGACGCGGGGCAGCACCCGGACTGGACGCGCGTGCGGGTGCCCTTCGAGGACCGCGCGAACCGCGCCTGGGAGTGGCAGGCGGGCAGCGAGGCCCTGGCGGCCGAGACGGTCACGAGCCTGGCCTGGCGTGGGACCCTGACGCGCTCGACCCGGGCGCGCCTCTCGTGGCGCACGAGCGAGGACCCCGAGGGCAGCTGGCCGGGCCAGCGCACGGCCGAGATCTCGGTGCCCGCGGATCCGACCGGGGCAGAGCTGCGCCACTTCGACCTGGGCTCGCACCCGAGCTGGACCGGCGAGGTCGTGGCCCTGCGCTTCGAGCCCGACGGGCTGCTCGGCATCGAGGCCGGGCTGAGCGAGCTGCGGCTCGAGCGCAGCGGCTTCGGCGGCGGCCTCGAGCCCCTGGGCGAGGGCAGCGCCGACGGCGGGCTGGTGGTGCTCGACGGCTACGCGCGGCGCACCTGGCCGGCGGCCTTCGGCATGCCGCTGTTCGCCGAGGTGTTGGTGCCCGCCGACGGGCGGCTGGTGCTGGACGTGGCCCTCGCGGCGCACCTGCGCACGGCCCTCGAGCGCGTCCACCTGGCCGTCGACGTGGCCAAGCCGGGCACGGATGGGCTCGCAGGCCTGGGCTGGGAGCGCCTGTGGTACCGCTCGGTGGTGCCGCGCATGGCGCCCACCGAGACGCTGTGGACCGCGGCCACGGTGGACCTCTCGGCCTACGCGGGTGAGACCGTGCGGCTGCGCCTGCGGGCCTGGTCGGGACACGGCAAGGACGACGTCGAGCACGGGCTCGACGGCGGCTCGAGCCAGGCCGCCGTGCTCTGGGGCGCGCCCGAGGTGCTGGGCGACCAGGGCCCGGACCTGGCCCCGCACATCCTCTTGGTGACCCTCGACACGACCCGCGCCGACGCCCTCGATCCCGGGGCGGGGCTGGCCCATGCGCCCTTCCTGGCCGAGCTGGCCGAGACCGGCATCCGCTTCACGACCGCCTTCGCCGCCAGCAACGCGACCCAGCCGAGCCACGCCTCGATCCTCACCGGCGCCTGGCCGACCGACCACGGCGTGCGCGACAACTACAGCGTGCTGGTCGACGGCAACGTGACCCTGCCCGAGCGCCTGCGCGAGCTAGGCTACCACTCGCTCGGCGCGGTCAGCCAGCGCTACATCGGCGCCGGCGCGGGCTACGGCCAGGGCTTCGACGAGTTCGTGCAGCCGATGCCCGACGCCTCGATCGACGGCGGCTCGACGATCCAGGGCCTGCGCAAGCGCGTGGCCGAACTGGTCGAGCAGGACCCCGATCGCCCGCTCTTCCTCTGGCTGCACCTGTTCGACCCGCACACGCCCTACCAGTCGCCCGAGGGCTACGCCGCCGGCCACGCCGAGCGCTTCGGCCCGGGTCCCGCGGCGCGCGTCCCCGCAGGCACGCCCGGCGCCCTGCCCGACGTCGACGTGCTGCCCGAGGAGTTCGAATTCCTCGCCGGCATCAACAACCTCGAGCGCGTGCGCCACCTGTACGGCGTCGGCGTCGACTACGCCGACGCGCTGGTCGAGAACCTGGCCTCGAGCCTGGCCACCGCCGGCGTGCTCGGCCGCACCGCCTTCTTCGTGACCGCCGACCACGGCGAGTCCCTCGGCGAGCGCTCGAGCTACTTCAACCACCAGGGCCTCTACCCCGAGGTCGTGCGCGTGCCGCTGATCGTGCGCGTGCCCGGCGGCCCGGCGGGGCTCGAGGTCACCGACGCGGTCTCGGGCGTCGACGTGGCCCCGACGATCCTGCGCTACGCCGCTGGCGGACGGCAGTACGACGACCGCTTCCTGCGCGGCCGCGACCTGCTCGCGGGCCTCGTGACCGAGAGCGTCGAGCCCGACGGCGAGGCCGTGCCAGCCGCCGAGCGCCTGGTCTTCTTCGAGCACGCGGGCGAGCGCCAGGTCGGCCTGCGCGCGGGCAAGTGGCACTTCATCGCGACCTTCGCCGACGACATGCTCTTCGGCGTCGAGCTGGTCGCGGGCCCCGACGGCAAGCTGGTGCCGCGCGAGAAGCCGGTCCCGAACGGGCACTTCGAGCTCTATGACGTCGAGGCCGACCCGGGCCTGACCTCGAACCTCGCCGAGCAGCAGCCGGCCCTCGCCGAGTCCTTCCTGCACCGCATCTACGAGTGGCGCGCCGACGCCTTCGACCTGACCGCGGGCGCCGAAACCGCGCGCGAGACGACCGCCGCCGAGCGCGACGAGCTCGACAAGCTGGGCTACTGAGCCGCGGCCTAGCGCAGCTCCCAGAGCGCGGCCCCGAGGCCGGCGCTGGGGGGGCGCGGCAGGACGGCGCGCCCCTCGATCATGCGGTTCATGCCGCCCACGTGACCGGTGGCGGGGTTGGACCAGTCGAGGGGCCAGGGCGGGTGCTCGAAGCGCACCGGCAGCAGGAGGTCGCGGGTCGCCAGCACGCCGGCGACGGGCGCGTCGGGGAAGGGACCGGGGCGCAGGTCAGCGGTGCGGGTTAGGGCCGCTTCGATCGCGCCGCGCAGCTCGTCGAAGCGGGAGAGGTCGAGGCCGGACGCCACGTCCGAGGCGTCGAGCACCACGGGCGCGTCGGCGGGCTCGCCGGTCACGATCGCTGGCGTCGTGCCCGCGGCGCGCAGGTCCGAGTAGTGGCCGAGGCGATCGAGGGAGAGCACCAGGCCGCCGGGCGCCAGCTGGGCCATGGCGGCCGACGAGCGCGCGTGCATGGCCGTGCCCTGGTTGGGCTCGATCAGCACGAGGTAATTGCCGACCAGCGTGGTCAGGGCCGCAAGGGCCAAGAGGCGTGGCGCGAGGCTTGGGGTGGTGCTTGTCGCAACGTCGGGTGCGGCAGCCGCAGCGCCGCGCACCCGCAGGCACAGGGCGACGAGCAAGAGCAGCGGGACCAGGTGCCCGGTGTGGTACTCGAGGTTGCCTGGCTGCCACCAGGCGAAGAAGCCGAAGCGCAGCAAGAGGAAGACGACCAGGGCGGCGAGGGCCCGACGCAGGTCGCGGACCGCGTCCCCGGGCCCGCGGTTGCGGCGCACACCGGAGAGCATGGCGAGGCCCGCGAGCACCCACGGCGCGAGGCCCAGCAGCAGCTCGAAGAGGCCGTGCTCGAGGCCGATGCCGCCGCTCGTCCAGGCCCGCGCGGCGTACCACATGGAGTAGCCCAGCGCCGTCAGGCCGAGGGTGGCCGCGACCTGGACCTTGTCGAGGCTGAGCTCGCCGCCCCACAGGCCGGTGTCGGCCAGGCCGCGCAGCCAGTCGGAGAAGCCCACGCCCGGGTCGGCGCCCAGCCAGGTCGCGAAGTAGATCGCGAGGGCGGCCGTGCCGGCGGTGCCGACGACGACCAGGGCCGGCCGCGGGGCCAAGAGGAAGAGCACGGCCGGCACGACCAGCACGCTGTCCTGGCGCAGCAGCACGGCGACGAGCAGGGCGCCGGCCATGGACGTGAGCTGCCTGGTGCTCGCGCGGCCGCTGGCCTCGACGCGGCAAACCAGCGCGGTGCCGAGCAGGGCCGTCTGGGCGGCGATGGCTGGCAGGTAGGTCTCGCCGACCGCCGAGTAGAGCCAGTGCCCGGCCGAGAAGGCCAGCAGCAGCGTCAGGGCGAAGGGCGCCAAGGCGCCGGCGGCTGGGGTCATCAAGCGCCGCGCGGCGACCAGGAAGAAGGCCGCGGCCAGGGCACCGCCGAGGGCCGACAGGATCGTCTGTGCCGTGATCGCCAGGCCGAGGCTGCTGCGCATCGACAGGGCCGGCTGCTCGAAGGCGCCGAGCAGACCGTGGACGAGGTCCGCCAGCGGGTGGAACAGGAGGTGGTGCGGGTTGGCGTGGGGGCTGCCCTTCGACAGCTCGACGGCATAGGGGATCGCGTCGTTGCCGAGGATCATGCCGTCGGCCTGACCCCGGAAGGTCCCCACGTAGAACAGGAAGAGGACGGCCGTCAGCAGCACGCCGCTCTGGCCCAGCCCGCGCGCCTCCCCCGGCTCCATCTGCTACTCGGCCCGTCGGTGGTGGACCGGGTCGGGAATCTCCGGCAGCTCGATCTCGCGCCAGTCGAGCTGGTCGCACTCACCGTACAGGTGGTCGAGGTCGTAGTACTCGCGGGCGTCGGGCTGCAGGAGGTGCACGATCACGTCGCCGAAGTCGAGCAGGATCCACCAGCCGAGATCGCTGCCCTCGACCGGGCGGTGCTGCTCGCCGGCGGCCTTGAGGCGCACGTGCAGCTCGTCGTAGAGCGCCTTCACGTGGGGACGCGAGGTGCCGGTGACGATCACGTAGTAGTCGGCCACCTTGAAGCGCTCGGCGACGTCGTAGACGACGATGCTGTCGGCCTTCTTCTGGTCGGCGAGCCAGGCGGCCGAGGCGGCTAGTTGCTTGGAATCGATGTCGGTTCTCCGGGAGTGGGCTTGTGGCCCGGTGGAGGGGTGGGGGAGCCCGGTCGGGCTCGCTAACAGGATAAGGAATACGGCGGGCTCCCGGGAGTGCCGGGAACCCGCCGCATCCGTGTGGGGCTCACACGCACTGCGGCGAGCCCCTCTCGATCACGGGTGCGCTCTTAGACGAACCAGGGCAGGAACACGAGCGCCACGACCGTCATCAGCTTGACGAGGATGTTGAGCGACGGGCCGGAGGTGTCCTTGAAGGGGTCACCGACCGTGTCACCGACGACCGCAGCGTGGTGGGACTCGGTGCCCTTGCCGCCGTGGGCGCCGCCCTCGATGTACTTCTTCGCGTTGTCCCAAGCGCCACCGGCGTTGGACATGAAGATGGCCATCATGACGCCGGCGACGAGCGCGCCGGCGAGCAGGCCGCCGAGGGCCTCGACGTTCCAGAGGCCGACCAGGATCGGCGCGGCCACCGCGATGACGCCGGGCAGGACCATCTGCTTGAGGGCGCCGTCGGTCGAGATCGCGACACAGCGGGCGGCGTCGGGCTTGCCGGTGCCGTCCATGATGCCGGGGATCTCGCGGAACTGGCGGCGGACCTCCTCGACCATAGCGAAGGCGGCGTTGCCGACTGCGCGCATGGTCAGGGCGCTGAACAGGAACGGCAGGATGCCGCCGAGCAGGAGGCCGATGATGACCTCGGTCGTGTTGATGTTCAGGATCAG
>JARGPD010000154.1 GCA_029212845.1 Planctomycetota bacterium | reverse complement strand
GGGTTGCTGGCTAGGGTGATCGGGAAGAAGCTCGGGGGGAAGAGCACGAAGGCGTGGTGGGCGGTCAGGCCGACGCCGGCGGGGAAGCCGGTCGGGACGATCACCTGGGCCGTGGCTCGGCCCTGGGCGTCGAGCAGGCCGAGGGCGCCGGACAGGACCGCGAGCGAGGGGTTGGTCAGGGTCGCGAGGAAGTAGGCGTCGACGTTGAGCGGGACGTTGACGCCGTCGAGGGTCAGGCCCGGCTTCGTGCCGGTCAGGCTACCGAGCAAGATGTAGCTCGCGCCCGCGTGGTCCGGGCCCGCGTCCAGGGTCAAGTTCTGGGTGCCGCCCGTCGAGGTCGAGAGGAGCTCGACGTCCGCCGAGAGGGCCTCGCCGGAGGAGGCCACGTGCACCAGGTCGTAGCGCACGAGCCCCGGCGTGGTGACCCGGTCGACGAGGTGCACCAAGCGGCGCGTCACGTCGGGGAGCCCATCGCCGGTCACGTCCAGCGGCCGCTCGGTGACCCAGACGCGCGACACGTCGGCCGCTACACCGACCTCGAGGCCCGGCAGGTGCAGGGCCTTCGTCGTGCGGACCACCTGGGCCAGGTCGAAGTAGGCACCGCCCGGCGCGTCGAAGCGCAGGTGGTACCAGCCGCTCGCGCCGGCGGTGAACTCGACCGTCGTGACCTGGTTGGCGATCGTCGGGGCCCGGCCGACCGTCGGGTTCACGACGGGCACGAGCACGATGTCCGGCCCGGCGCTCATGCGCGCGAGGTCGGGGAAGGCGAGCATCTCGAGGCCGGTGACCGGGTCGATCGGCGCGGGCACCGCGGGGTCGTCCACCAGCCAGTCGACGAGGCCGTCGTCGAGGGGGCCGCCGAGGGTGTCGAACAGCTCGGCCGCGTGGACCAGCTCGTGGGCCAAGCTCGTTGGCGGCGCCGCGAGCTGGGGCCCACCGAGCACGCCGGGGACGGCAGGCGCGCTGGCCCAGGCCACGTCCAGATCCATGCCGGTGACCGCGGCGCGGGCGAAGGGCAGCGCCGTCCAGTGCAGGCGCAGCTCGGCCCCGGGCGCGAGGTCGCCCAGCAGGCTCGGGTCGATGCCGAAGCCCGCGGGGGTCACCTGGCCGTCGAGCTCGAGCTCGACCACGCTCGAGCCCAGGGCCGCACCGGTTGGGTCCGGGGTGAAGAGCGGACCGAGCGAGTCCACGGTCAGGCCGACGGCCGCGCCGGCGCCGACGTTGGCGAGCCGCAGCCCGACGGGGAAGGCCTCGACCACCTCGAACAGGCTCGGCGTCGCCGGCCAGTCGCCGTGGACCAGGCCCGGCACGAACAGCTCGACCTCGAGCTCGGGCGCGGGCAGCACCTCGAAGCCGCGCGCTGGCAGGCTGTGCATGAGGGCGCTGCCCTCGAGCACCGCCGCGACGGTCACGACAACCCCGAAGCGCGTCGGCGCGGACACCGCGGCGTGCAGGGGACAGATCGCGAAGCGCGCGCTGGCGCTGGCACCGGGGCCGAGGTTGTCGCTGCCGTCGGCCGCGTCCACGCCGACCAGCACGGGCTCGGCCACGGCGAACGAGGCCGGCACCGGGACGCCCGCTGCGTCCACCAGGTCGAGGTCGATGGCGACCGCGTCGAGCAGGTGCGTGGTCGTGTTGTCGAGGGTCACGGTCAGCTCGAAGGCGGTGCCGCTCGGGACCACGTGCTGCCCGAGCTCGACCCTGAGGTCGATGCCCGAGGCCGTCACCTCGGCGCCTGCGGAGGCGGGCGCAGAGCGGGGTGCAAGGGACAGGGCAGTCGGCGCGGCGAGGCCGAGGATGGCTGCCAGGAGGATCGGGTGGTGCATGGTTCTGGCGGGCTACAGGGACAGCAGGAGGTCGGCGGGCAGGGGGGCCACCGGGCGGCCGAGGGTGCCGAGGCCGCGGCTGCCCAGGTAGGGCGCGGGCGGCAGCACCGGCATCGGCGCGAGGGACGGCGGCGCGAGCGGCGCCGGCAAGACAGCGGGCGCGGCGCCGCCGCCGACGGCCGAGGCGCAGGGCCCGAGCTCGTCGGGTGCGGCGAGCAGCAGCGGCGTCCAGCGCCAGATCGGCTCGGCGGTGACCACGTGGTAGCGCAGGCCGTGGCCGCCGGCGGCGTGCAGGTCACAGGGGTCGCCGGCGCCCGTGCGGGTCGCGGTCAGGACGACGGTCTGGCTCTGGCCCTTGGCCAGGTCGCCCAGGCTCAGGAACTCCGGCTCGAGGTCGAAGCCGGCCAGGTCCGGGGCGAAGAGCTCGATGCCCGAGACCGTCGCCGCGCCGCCGTTGGTCAGGGTCAGCTCGTACTGCGTCGTCGCGCCGACGGCCATGTCGAGGTCGAGCAGCTGCCCGACCGAGACCAGCAGCTCGCCGGCCGACAGGGTCCCCTGGGGGGTGGCGGTGACGCTGAAGTCGAGCAGCCCTGCCGCGCTCTCGACCGCGGTCAGCTCGACCTTGGCCGGCGCCGAGGGCAGGTAGGTGCGCACCTCGGTGTCCTGGCCGGTGAGCACCTGCACGGGCGCGCGCCAGGTCACGTGGGTCGCGGCCCCGCCCGAGTCCGGCGGCGCGATGGTCATGTCGTACCAGACGGGCTCGATGCCGAGGAAGCGCGCGCGGCCGGTCGGCCCGGTCTGCAGCACGGTCTGGGCGCCGGTCGAGTCGCTCAGGGTCACGGTCGCGCCCCAGACCTTCGGGCCGTTGCCGGGGATCGGCACGCCGTTCGACAGCCACCAGGTGCCGACGTCCTCGACGAACACCGTGAGGCTCGTCGACGGTGTGCTGGTCAGGATCAGGTCGACCGGGTACGTCCAGGTTCCCTCGTTGGCCGTCACGGTGATCGTGTAGGCCGTCAAGCTCACGCCGGGGCCGAGCGCGGCGCAGGCGCCCGCCAACACGTCGAAGGCGATCGTGCGCCCGTCGCCGGGCAGGAGGTCACCGAGGCTGGCGGGAACGGCCGGCACGAAGGGCTCGACGGCCAGGCAGGAGAGGCCACGGTCCGCCGCGCTCTCGATCGAGAAGCTCGCACCGGTCAAGGGCGCACCGCCCTGGTTGACCAGCGAGAAGGTCACGCGGCTGGTCCCGTCGCCGGCCAGCTGCACCGCAGGCGCCAGGCCGCGGGCGATCGGGTCGGGCGTGAAGGGCGTGACCCACACGTCCAGCGGCACGCTGCGCGCGACCGTCGGGGCGCCGCCCAGGTCGAAGGCCAGGTCCAGGGTCAGGTTGGCCGGCGTGCTCGGGCCCGGGGGATCGGGCGCGTCGGTGACCGCGACCAGCTCGAAGGTCAAGAGGTCGGCGGCGCCCGCGGCGAGGCTGGTGGGCACGCTCTCGTTCTGGATCGCGAGGTGCGCGGGCAGGCCGCTGATCGTCAAGCCCAGGCCCGCCAGCGCCTGGCTGCCGGGGTTCTCGAGGCCGAGCGAGACGAGCCGCGTCTCGCCTGTGACGAGCGCTTCGGAGAGCGAGCCCGGGCTGACCTGCAGGTCGTGCAGCACGAAGCTAGCCTGGGGCGCGAGCGGGTCCTCGTCGACGGCCGGGTGGTCGCAGAAGACCGTGAACAGCCCGGTCTCGCCCACCAGCGGCTCGAAGTCCAGCTGGTACCCGCCGGCGGCGTCGGTCGTGACCTCGAACACGCGCCGGGTGTCGCCGCGGCGGACGCGCACGGTCAGCTCGGCGTTCGGCACCAGCTGGATCGAGCCCGGGACGGTCGACTGGCCGGTGAGCCCAACGACCAGGTCGCCGGGCGCCTGGCTCGCGAGGCCCTCGACGAAGCTCGTCGACACCGAGCCCTCGTGGCCCGGCAGGACGACGCTGAGGATCTGCTCCCAGCGGTTGTTCGTGTCGTCGGACTCGGCGATCGCGAGGGCCGTGTCGGCCTCGCCGAACAGCCACCAGGTGCCGGGGGTCGCCGGCAGGGTCACCATGCCGGTGCCGTCGAAGGTGCCGAGCGGGGCCACGCTGCCGTCGAAGGCCTGCTCGGCGACCAGCGTGTCGGCGGGGTCGAGCACGTTGTCGAGGCTCAGCCACAGGCGCTGCAGCGAAGCGCCCGCCATCGAGCCCAGGCCGTTGGCGTCGGGGTCGGCGTTGGTCACCGTCCAGGTCACCTCGACCTCGTCGCCCGTGAACAGCGCGCCGAGGGGCGAGGTGACCGGGTCGAAGGCTCCCACGAGGTCGGGCAGGTCGGTCTGGGTGACCAGGATCGGCACCGGGGCCACGAGCACGTTGTCGTCCTCCATGCTCTCCGGCGCGACCTCGTCGATGGCGTCGGTGCGCACGATCAGGTGGTAGCTGCCGGACAGGCCCGGGGGCACGACCACCTCGCGGACCTCGGTGTAGCCCGCGCCGGCGGCCACGCCACCGGGCTGGTCGCCGACCGTGATGGCGAAGGTCTCGAGCAGGATGTCGCCGCCAAAGGTCGTGTCGCTCGAGAGGTAGACGCGGTCCTGCCAGGTGCCGCCGAGGCCGGTCGCCTCGTCACGGCCTGGCGAGCCGTGGAGCTCGACTGGCTTGGCGACCAGGTTCGGGCGCGGGGTGGCGGTGATCAGGAACGGCGCGGAGAGCAGCGTGTTGTTGCCCTCGCCGCCGCCCTCGTCGACGACGCCGCCGTTGTCCTGGACCAGCGCGAGCCGCCACTCGCCCTCCTCGACGGGCGGCACCAGGATGTCGGCGCCGGCCTCGTACAGCTCACCGCCGGGGAGGTCCGTGGCGCGCGTGAACTTGGCCAGGCCGACGTCGTCCGCGTCGCCGACGACCTCGTTCTGGGTCAGCCACAGCCGGTCGATCCACGGCGCGACCGCCGTGCCGCCGCCCTGGTTGACCGCCGAGTAGTCGACCCGCAAGAGCCAGCCGATGACCGTCTCGGGATCGCCCTCGAGGTCGAGCGGGAGCAGGTCGGGCTCGACGGTGTTGAGCCAGGCCACCAGCCCGTCGGGGTCGCCAACGCCCTGGCTCGGGTCGTCCTCGAAGGCCTCGCCGCCGAGCGCGCCACCAAAGGCGCGCACCGTCACCTGGCCGAGCCCGGCGCCCGGCAGGCGGCGCAGGTTCGCGTCCCCGGGACCACCGTCGAAGTCGATGCCGATCAGGTCGACGTCCCCGAGCACGCCGAAGTCCACGAGCGCTCCCGGGCTGGCGCCGAGCCCGCGCTCGAAGCTGCCCGCGATCAAGCCCGCCGGTCCGACCGACGCGCTCGGCCCGACGACCAGGCTGCCGATGTCGCGCAGCACGAACTGGCGCCCCTCGAGCTGTCCGTCCACGCTCATCGTCCAGCCGCCCGTCGTGCCGACCACCTCGGCCGGTGCCGTGCTGGTGCCGAGCATGGACAAGCTGCCCGCCCTGCCGATGGCCAGGTCCGTGCTCGGCGAGAGGGCCAGCTGCGCGCCGGGCCCCAGCTCCAGCCGTCCGTCTAGGGCCACCGGCGGCGTCGTCAGCACCAGGCTCCCGGTGCCGAGCGCGCCGACCAGCAGGGTGGCGCCGGTGCCGACCTGGAAGCTGCCCGTCACCGTGGTCGCGACCTCGATGTTGGGCGCGCCGAGCACCGACGAGACCAGCGGCACGCGCAGCCGCGCCAGGCTGGCCGCGCTGCCGGTCACACGGCTGCCCGGCAGCAGCTCGACCCTCGCGTCCCCCAGGTCGAGGTGCGCATCGAGCATGCACTGGCCGGCGACCGCCAGCACGGCGTCGGAGTGGCTGGTCGAACCGACGGTCGTACCGACCTGATGCGCGACGCCCTCGGCCAGGAGCCGTGCGCTGCTCTGGCCGCCGCTGGAGTCGAACGCCAGGCTGCCGCCGATCAGCTCGAGCCAGGCGGACACGGTCAAGGTCGCCGTCGCGTCGAGGATCAGCTCGCCGGCCACGAGCTCGAGCTCGTCCACCTCGGCGTCGAAGCTGCGCGTCACGCCACCGGCGACCCGCACCCGGTGCAGGCTGCCCGCGCTCGTCGCCAGCTCGGTGGCGGCGCCGTCGAGTCGGAACCAGTCGCCGGTGCCCGAGGCTCCAGCGCCCTCGAGCCGCACGCTGACCGTGGTCGGCGCGAGCAGGTCGACCGCCCCGCCCACGCGCAGGCGCCCGAAGTCCAGGGCCGGCCCGCTCAAGCTAGTCGGCGAGCCAGCCTCACCGCCGACCTCGACCCAGGCGACCCCGAGGTCGAGCGGGCTCGTGCCGATCCAGGCCCCGCGGCAGGCGAGCGTGCCCGTGGGCAGGACCACAGCGCCGGCGGTCACGCCGGCCGAGGTGACCGTGCCCGCCACCTCGACGAGCGCCGGCGAGCCGTCGCCCGCGTCGAAACCGAGGGTGCCCGCGGTCAGGTTCAGGTCGCCGGTCACCGAGACCGTCGCGCCCTCGAGGCAGACCAGCCCGCCGCCTTGCAGGTGCAAGCTCCCCACCGAGCAGTCGCTGGTCGCGCGCAGCTCGCCCGCGAACACGCGCAGCACGGCGGTCGTGCCGCCGTCCTGGACGACCGTGCCCTCCAGCACGTGCAGCTCGCCCACCGGCCCGCCGCCGGTGTAGGTCAAGGTGCCGGCCAAGCCGGGGCGCGCCTCCAGCGGGTGGAAGCCCGAGGTCGAGCCGTCCTCCGCGACGACCAGCTCCTCGGTCACGCTGACGACCACGTTCATGCTGGCGCTGCCGTCCGCGATGCGCAGGCGTCGGAACGAGGCCTGGCTCCCGAGCACCGTCGCTCCGCCGCCGAGCTCCGCGAAGGAGCTCCCGAGGTCGCAGAAGCCGTTGCCGAACCAGAGGCCCTCGCAACGCAGGGTCCCGCCGCTGCCGGTCGCGGCCGCGGGCCCGGTGGCCTGCATGTTCACGTCGCCCTGCACCTCGAGGCTGGCGGTGATGCCGGTGTCCAGGGGATCGAGCGCGAGGCTGCCGGCGACCAGCTCGAGCAGCGACTCGACCACCAGGGAGCCGCCGCCTTGGACCTCGAGGGTGCCGCCCTGCAGGCGCAGGAGGTCCACGGTCGCGTTCTCGGACACGGTCGTGCCGCCGGTGATGCGCAGGTCGTGCACGCCGCCCTCGGCCGTCGCCAGCACCACGCCGTCGTCCTGCAGCTCGAACCAGAGTCCGGCGCTGGTGCCGCCCGCGTTCTCGAGGCGCGCGGTCACCACGACGCGGTTCAGCAGGCTGACGGTTGCGCCGGCGGCCAGGCGCAGGCGCGCGAAGGTCGGGTCGGCGCCGGTCACGCTGGCGCTCCCGGCCAGCTCGACGAAGCTATCGCCGAGGTCGATCGGCGCGGTCCCGGTCCAGACCCCGTGGCAGACCAGGCTGCCCTTGGTGCTCATGCTCGCGACGCCGGTCGTCGCGGTGTGGTTCACGTCCCCAAGCACGACCAGGCTCGAGTCGGCGAAGAACGACGGCACGAACTCGAGCTGGCCGGCGACCAGGTCGGCCTGCAGGTTGACCGTCATCGCCTCGCCCGCTGGGAACTTGAGCACGCCGCCGGTCAGCTCGAGGTAGTCCACCGTCAGGTTACCGAGCACCTCGGCCACGCCGCTCTGGATGCGCAGCCGGTCGATGGTGGCCGGCAGGCCCGGGCTGTCCTGCAGGGACACGGCGCCGCCGGTCGAGACCAGCCAGCCGCCGGTGGTCGCACCGCCGCTCCCAACCAGGGACTGGTCGAGCTCGACGTCGGTCAAGAGGGTGCAGGTGCCGCTCACGAAGTTCAGCCCCCCGACACGCGCGACCGTGCCGAGCGGCCCGGTGATCGACGTCGTCCCGACCATGCGGATCTCCCCGGGCCCGTAGCTGACCGCCGAGCTCGCGATCAGGTCGCCCTCGAGCTCGAACTTCGGCTTGTTGGGACCGAGCCAGGTCAAGGTCCCGGCCTGTAGGTCCGCGGTCTGCAGCACACGGGTCGTCGTCCCGGCCACGAACTCTAGCGTGCCACCGACCAGCTCGAGCTGCTCCATGGTGCTGCCGTTCGAGCGCACGTTGCCGCCGACCACACGCACCTTGTGCAGGGTGCCGACGGACAAGAGGGCGCTGGCCTCGGCCTCGATCCACTCGCCCGTGGGAGTGCCGCCCGTCGAGCCGACCCAGCCGGTGATGCGCACGGGCGACAGCAGCGTGCAGGTGCCGCTCTGGAAGTTGAGGAAGTTCAACTTCGGCGTCGTCCCGCCCGGCCCGGTCACGCTGGTCGTGCCGGCCATGTTCACGAAGCTGTCGCCGAAGGTGAACGTGGAGGCGGCGACCAGGTCGCCGTTGATCGTGAGCGTCGCCGAGAGCCCCGCGAAGTCGATCCCGCCGGCCGCCGCGTCGAAGAGGGTCGTGACGGTCACGCCGGACGAGCCGGGCACGAAGACCGTCCCGCCGATGACGTGCAGCTCTGCCACGCTGCCCGCGTCCCAGGTCGTGGTGCCCGCGTCGATGCGGACGTGGTGGATCAGGCTGGTGCCGAGCGAGAGCTCGGCCGCGGGGTCCGTGAGCACGAAGGGGAAGCTGCCCGCCGAGGCCCCCGAGGTCGCGACCAGGTCCTGGACCTCGACCTCGGCCAGGAGCGTGAGGGTGCCGGTCACCAGGGTCACCTTGGGGATCGCCACGGCGCTGCCCGCGATCGAGGTCGTGCCGTCGAACAGCACGCGGCCTCCGCCCGAGGTCACCGCGCCGGCGGCGTCCTGGCTCCAGGCGCCGTAGAGCCGCAGGTCGTTGCCCACGCCGACTAGGTCGAGGCTACCGGTGGACGGGCTGGAGAAGGCCAAGGTCAGGTCGCCGTGGACCTCGAAGGAGCCCGAGCCGGAGAGGGTCAGCAGCGCGCCGGGCAGGACGGTCAGGTCCCGGGTCTGGGCGGTGCCGCTGGACACGTCGGGCGCGTTGATCGCGACGGGGATCGAGACGTCGGTCAGGGTCCCCGGCACGCTCCCGGTCGACCAGTTGGTGGGCTCGAACCAGGAGCTCGAGGTCGTCCCGGTCCAGGTGGCCTGGGCGGAAGCGGGGCCAGCGAGGGCGACCAGCAGGCCGAGGGACAGGCCGAGGGCTTGGAGGCCCGGCAGCTGGACGAGGGAGCGGAAGAGGGCGTGGACCATGCCAAGGAGCGCGGGGGACGCGTGACGGGGGGACGTGCGGGGAGGCCCCACCCGTCCGCATCCGAGCTGGAGGCGGGCGGGCAGACCGCACCATCTCCTTCGCGGCTTCCGGGTCCGCCCCGTCCCCAATTCAGCCCGAAACCCCCATCCCGCCGGACAAGTCGCCCGCTTGGGATGCTGGCCCAGCGCCCTCCCTGGCGGGGGTCCGAGCCCAGGAGCCGGCCACCGCTCGCTACCCTAGGACCTGCCACGGCCTGCAACTCCGGCGCTCCCCCATCCGTAGTCCCCCTGTCGACCAACCACCAAGCCCTTGCACCTCGCTCTGCCCATGCGCCTCTTCACCGCCCTCGTCGCCCTCCTGCTGGCGACCGCCTGCAACGTCGTCTCGTCCGTCGAGCCCCTCGGCTCGTCCCCCGTGACCCTCGACCCCGCCGAGTGGAACGGCACCTGGCTCTACTCCGAGGGCACCGCCACCATCAAGGTCGTGTCCCCCCGGGAGGGGCGCCTCTCCATGGTCTCGATCGACGAGTCCAACGACTCCCTCGAGCCCATCGTCAGCGAGGTCTTGGTCCTGCAGCACGGCGGCTGGACCTTCGCCAACCTGCGCCACGAGGACGAGCCCGAGCAGAACTACTGGCTGCGGCTGCACCGCGACGGCAACCAGCTGATCGCCTGGATGCCCGCGCCCAAGGCCTTCGCGACCTCGGTCCTAGCCGGCAGCCTGCCCGGAAGGGTCGAGGAGGACGGCAACGTCCGCCTCGGCGAGCTGACCACCGCGCACCTCGACCACATCATCGCCGGCGAGCGCGAGCTGATGCTGCTCTGGGAAGAGCCCCTGGCGTTCCTGCGCATCTCCGACAAGACCGGGATCTAGGCCAAGCTCCGTTGGCCCGCAGCGGTACGAGCGGGCGGCTGGCAGCACCTCGCCTGCGGCGCGGCGCGGCTCGGGCGCGGGCGCGGGCGCGGGAGCTAGGCCTGCGGGAGCTAGGCCTGCGGGAGCTAGGCCTGCGGGAGGGTTGTGGGCCCGGCTCGGACACCCGATAGGTACCCAGGCCGCTGTTGGGGGAAAGGCGCCAACGGTACCGCATCAAAACGGCGGGTCGGC
>JARGPD010000004.1:22529-69694 GCA_029212845.1 Planctomycetota bacterium | reverse complement strand
CGCACCGGCGGATCTGACGCGTAGGGTCGCCGATCCGGACGCGCCGTTTTGATGCGGTACCGTTGGCGCGTTCTCGCCGCCCGCTCGCCCCCTCTTTCGGCCCACTTGCCAGATCAGTCGGCCAGGACGCGGGCTTCGTCAGTCGGCCAACTTGCGGGCTTCAGCGTTCCGCGCGCTTTGCAGGCTCAGTTGGTGGGTTCGCCGGCCTCGAGCCAGTCGCGCAGGACGACCAGCGCGCTCCAGCTGTCGCGGCGGGACTTGCGGGCGTCGCCGGTGTAGCCGGCCTCGACGAGCAGCGAGTCGGCCTCCTTCGTCGAGAGGCGCTCGTCCCAGTAGGAGACCGGCGCCGGAAGCCCGACCGCAGCGAGGTGCAAGCCGAGCCGCTCGCCGAAGCGGTGCACGTCGGCGGCCCGGCTGCTCTCGGCACCGTCCATGTGGATCGGCAGGCCGATGAGGATGCGCTCCACGTCGCGCTCGGAGCAGAGCGCCTCGATGTGGGCGAGCAGCTCGGGGCCGTCGCCCCGCACATGCGCCACATCCAGGGGCTCGCACAGGATCCGCAGCCCGTCCGCGATCGCGAAGCCGGTCTTCTTCGTGCCGTGGTCGACGGCGAGGATGCAGCCCATCAGACCTAGAGGGTGATGACCTTGGCGGCGTGGTTCATCGCCTGGATGATGTCGTCCATGCCCATGACCTTGCCGACCACCGGCGTGACCCCGTGGGCCTCGCAGCAGGTGCCGCAGGGGATCAGGTCGATGCCGGCCTCCTCCAGCAGGGTCAGCTCGGCCAGCACGGGCGAGTCCGGGGCGACCAGGAGCACGCCGCCGTTGTAGAAGGCGATCGCCTCGAGGCCGCGCAGCTGCTTGGCCTTCTGCAGGAACGTGCGGACGATGCGCTTGGCCAGGTCGGGGTCGCCGTGGCCCATGCCTTCGTGGTTCAGGAGCAGCAGTGTTTCCATGGTGGGAGCCCTCGGGGCTACAGGAAGTCTCCGCCGCTAGCTTCGAGCTCGGCGACGATGCGTTTGACGTCTTGGGCGCGATCGAGCGGGCACACGAGGGTGGCCTTCTCGGTCTGCACCACGGCCAGGCCCTCGACGCCAACGAGCGCGATCACCCGCTCGCCCTCCGCATAGACGAGGTTGCCGGAGGCTTCGATCGAGACCAGCCTGGCGCCGCCGCCGAGCACCTGGGCGTTGCCCTCGCTGTCGCGCTCGGTGATCTCGTCGAGCGCCTTCCAGGAGCCGACGTCGTTCCAGGTGTAGGAGATCGGCACGAGGCGCACGTCACCGGCGCGCTCCATGATCGCGATGTCGACCGGGTCGGCGGGCAGCTTCTGGTACTCGGCCGCGAGCACGGCGGCGTCGCCGGGGGCGGCCAGGATGCGGCGCACGCCGGCGTCGAGCTCGGGCGTGAGCTCGGCCAGGGCAGCTAGGATCGTCGGCGTGTGCCAGACGAAGATGCCGGCGTTCCAGAAGTAGCCGCCCTCGGCCAGGTAGGCCTCGGCGACCGCCTGCTCGGGCTTCTCGACGAAGCGCTCGACGGCGTGCACCGCCTGGCCTTGGCTCTCGCCGAGCTTCGCGGCGGCCTTGATGTAGCCGTAGCCGGTGGCCGGGTGGTCGGGCTCGATGCCGAAGGTGAACAGGCCGCCCTCGAGGCAGGCCTCGGCGGCGGCCACCAGGGTCGCGCGGAACTCCTCGGCGGGGCGGATCACGTGGTCGGCGGGCAGCACGACCTGCACGGCGTCCGGGTCGCGGCGGGCGATCTCGTGGGCGGCCCAGGCGACACACGGCGCGGTGTTGCGGGCCATCGGCTCGCACAGGATGTTCTCGGCCGGCAGCTCGGGCAGGGCTGCGCGCACCAGGTCCGCCTGGCTGGCGGCGGTCACGACCAGGACGCGCTCCGCGGGCACGAGGCCCTCGAGACGCCGGAAGGTCTCCTCGATCATCGGCAGGCCGCCCGAGATGGGCAGGAACTGCTTCGGGCGCTCCTTGACGCTGGCGGGCCAGAAGCGGGTGCCGGAGCCGCCGGCCATGATGACTGCAAAGATGTTCATGCGGGGGGGAGTGGAGGGGGGTCCTCTTGGGGTGCGGGGCGCTCGGCCGATAGGTTACTCGCGGACCGTGGGCGCGGGCGGCCCGAAGTGGGCTCGAAGCGCGGTGCTACCAGCGCGGCTGGGAGCGTGGTGGCAGGGGCAGGCGGACGCCGGGCTGCTCCTCCATGCCGAGGAAGTCCAGGATCGAGTTGCGCAGGAGGACCACCGGGCGGTACACGTCGCCGCGGATCGCCACGCGCAGGATCGAGTCCTGGAACCAGTAAACGAAGAAGCGCAGGGGGCCCAGCTTGTCGACCACCGAGTAGCGCACCTCGAGGTCAGCGACGATGCCCCCGTCGAGGTTCCAGGCTCCCGCGCCGACCAGCTTGAGCAGCGGACTATGGGCCTGCATCTCGCGCAGGGCGACCACGCCGTCGGCGAGGGAGAAGGTCGTGCGCATCGAGTCGAAGACCGCGGTGGCGTCGAAGCCTAGCTGGGTGAAGAGCTCGCGGAAGACGGGGATCGAGAAGAGCTGGGCGCCGTCGATGCGCACCCAGCCGGCGCCGGTCGCTGCCAGCAGGTCGCCGGGGCGCGCCTCGAGCCGCACCGACGCGTCGATCGTGCCCTGGTTCTTGCCACCGCCGAAGGCGCCCGCGAGCAGCTCACCGGCCTGGACGCGCTGGAGCTCGACGCCGAGCACCAGGTGGTGGGGCGAGGCCAGGTCGAGCGCCAGGGCCAGGCCCTTGCCACCGCCGGGGGAGGTCAGGCGCCCGCCGGCGAAGGCCGCGTCGAGGTCTTCGATCGTCAGGCGCTGGTCGACGTAGGAGAACAGGAGGTCGGCGTCGCGCACCTCGCGACCGGCCAGGCCACCGAACAGGCCCTGGGTGCGGCCCCAGGCGCGGGCGCGGCCGGACTCGTAGACGAACTCCTCCAGCTCGACCTGGGCGCGGGTGATCTCGATCGGCGCGCCGACGACCAGCCGCATGGCGCTCGGCACCAGGTGTCCCGCGAGGGAGACTCGCAGCTGGCCGTCGTCCGAGCGCGCAAGCTCTAGGTCGACCGCATCGAGGTCGACCTGGCCGCGCCAGCCGAAGTCGTCGATCAGCGCGTCGAGCGCCTCGGGCTCGAGGAAGGCGAGCAGGTGCTCGCGATCGAGAGGCAGGTCCTCGGCGTCGACGGCGGTGCTGAAGAAGACGTCGCCCTCGCGCGCGGCCGGCTCCAAGGCGAAGCGCGCCTCGCGCAGCACGACCTGGGTTCCTGCCAGGTTGCCGGTGATGCGCGGCCCGACCAGGGCGCCGCCGGCCAGGGCGAGCTGGCCTTCGAGCCCGCCCAGCTCCAGCGAGCCGCTGCGGAATCCGTTGCCGCGCAGGTGCAGGGTCAGCTCGGGCTCGAGCTCGCCGTCCGGCCCGGCGACGAGCACGCCGGAGAGGTCCAGGCGCCCGTCCAGCTCGGGCGTGTCCTCTCCGCTGTCGAGCCCCGCCGAGCCCAGCTCACCGCGCGCGCCCAGGGCGCCGAGCAGGGCCTGATTGCTCGGATCGAGTCCGGCCGCAGCCAGGCTCACTCGCCGGTCGGTGCCAGGTCGACTCCGCGCGGCCTCGCCCCCCGGGGCCCCGGCCGCGGCGCCGGGCTCGGGCAGCTCGACGACCGCGTGGGCGGCGAGCCGGTGACCGGCGGGCCAGGTCGCTGACACGACGCTGTGCAGGACCGCAGGAGCGCCCGGGTGCCCGGAGAGGTTGAGGCGTCCGGTCACGTCGCGGACGACGACGGGGAACTCGGTGGGCAGGAGCTGGACCACGGCGGGCCTGGCCTCGAGGGTCAGCTCCCGGCGCCCGTCGTCAGCCACGCTCGCGTCGAAGTAGGTGAAGTCGACGCGGCCCTTGGCGCCGAGGTCGGTGGTGATCTCCTCGAGGCCCTCGACGACCTCGGCCAGGCCGTCGAAGTCGCTGCCCCGCAGGGCCAGGCCCGAGCCCGAGGCGCGCACCGCATAGAGCGATGCCGTGGGCGGGTCAGCCTGGGCGCCCAGCGGCGTGCGGTCGCGGGACATGCCGACGACCTCGAGGTCGGCCACCGAGGCCGAGCTCCCCCTGGCCCGCCAGAAGGCGCCGGCGGAGCGCAGTGGGATCCCACGCTCGCTCAGCTCGGTCTCCCTGCTCCAGCGCAGCTTCAGCTCGAGCTCGTCGACGAACAGGTCCACCGGGAGCTGGCTCCAGCGCATCGGCGCGGCGGTCGCGACCAGGTCCAGCTGCGCGTTCATGCCGCCGGTCGCGGCGCGGTCGCGCAGGCGGATGGTCGCGTCGATGCTGCCACCGCCCGGCGAGAAGGCGTCCCAGATCCAGGCCGTGCCCTGCATGCCGGCGAGTCCCTCGCGCAGGTCCGCGTCCAGGGCGCGATCCTCGACCTCCAGCAAGAGGTCGAGGTCGGGCTCCTTGCGGGGCACCAGGGGGTCGGCGATCAGCCCGCGGGCGCGCACCAGCCCGGTGCCGTGGCTGGCCTCGGCGTCGACGATGCCGACCAGGGTGTTGCGCCGGTTCTTGCCGGCCAGGCCGACGACGACCTGGGCCTGGACCCGGTCGGCGCGCAGGGGGAAGCCCTGGCGCTGGCCGCGGAGCGCGAAGCCGTTGTAGCGGAAGCTGCCCTTGCCGTCGGAGCGCACGTCCGCGGCCAGGTCGAGAGCCTCGAGCAGGACGCCGGGCCGCGTCAGGTCGCGCTCGAGGTCGAGCCGCAGGCCCACGTCCAGGTCCGCCCGGCCAGCGAGCCCGAGGGCGTAGCAGGTCGTCCGCGCCGGATGCTCGGGGGGCAGTCCGGCCGCGGCCAGCAGCTCCTCGCCGAGGTCGAGGCCGCGGTTCGAGAGGTCGACTTGAAGCACGCCGGCGGGACCCATCGAGGCTCTTCCGGTGAGGGTCTCGCCGAGGATCCCGGCGGTGAACTCGGCCCGGCCCGTGGTGCCACGCCAGAGGTCGAGCCCGGGCGCAGGCTCGCGCCATTCGAGGTCGCCGACGAGCACCAGGTCCTCGAGCGCCGGGGCGTCGGGGCCCGCGCGCAGGTACCCACGCTCGAGCCGCAGGTGGGCTGTCGTCGCGGCCGGGCGACCGGCGGCGAAGGTCGACTCGACGTCGGCCGAGGCCCGCATCGCGAAGTCCAAGCCGCGCAGGGCGGGGGGCAAGAGGCGCCGCAGCTGGTTGCCCCGGCTGGCGACCTCGAGGTTGCGGGTCGACGCGCTCAGGTTGGCCGTGCCGCCCGGGTCCATGGTGATGGCGAAGTGCAGCGGGCGCGGCGCGTCCTGGTCCTGGGGCACGTTGATCGAGCCGCGCAGGGAGAGGTCCTCATCGACCAGCTCGAGGCGCGCCTCGCCCGCGCCGAGCTCGATCAGCTCGCCGTCGGGCAGGCGCAGGGCCACCTCGAGACCGTCGAGCCCGATCGTCGGCATGGCTGGGGCGGGCAGCTCGAGGTCCTCGGGCAGGGGCTCGGTGGGGGGCGGGGCCAGGCGCTCGCGCACGCGCGTGACCGTGCGCTGGATGGACTCGGCGAAGGCGCGCTCGACGACGACCCTGCCGCGCCCGACCTCGATCCCGTGCAGGCGGCTCGGCGCGCCCGGGGAGAGGTCGAAGAACAGCTCGAGGGACTCGAGGAAGAGTTCGCCCTCGCCGCCGACGACATGCAGGCCGTCGAGCTCGAGGGCCGGAGTGCTCCAGTCGACGTGGGCGCTGCGGAAGCTGACCTCGAGGTCGGGCTCCTCGGCGACCCAGGTGTCGAGCTCCTGCTGGATCATGCGCTCGACGCCGCCCGTGGCTTCGAACACCAGGGCACCGCCGACAGCGGCGACCGCGACCAGCGCCACGATCACCACGAGTCCGCGCAGCAGTCGCAGGAGACGCTTCACAGGCAGGGGCTACCCCGGCGTGGTGACCGTGGACGCCTCGGGCTGGATGGCGGCGGCCAGCTCGGGGGTGCGCGCGCGAAAGACCCGCGCCACGCGCTTGCCGATCGAGCAGGCGACCTCGTAGGGGATCGTCTCCGCGCACTCCGCCACGTCGCGCAGCAGGATCGTCTCGGTGCCGTCGCTGCCGATCAAGGTTGCCACGTCGTCGACGGCGGCGCCGGGGATGTCGGTCACGTCGATCGTCGTGTAGTCCATCGACACGCGGCCCACGATCGGGGCGCGCTGGCCGCGCACGAGCACCTCGCCCTTGTTCGAGAGGCGCCACGGCACGCCGTCGTTGTAGCCGACAGGCAGGGTCGCGATGCGGCGCATCTCGTTGAGCTCGAAGGTCCCGTCGTAGCCGACGGTCGAGCCGGCGGGCAGGTCCTTGAGGAACACGATGCGCGTGCGCAGGCTCATCACCGGCGACAGGTTCTCGCCCCACTGGGCCTCCTTCGGCGCCACGCCGTAGGCGCTGATGCCGACGCGCACGGCGTCGTAGAGCGGCGACGTGCCGCTGAACAGGCCGGCGGAGTTGGACATGTGCACCCAGCCGCCGAGCAGGTTGCGGCGGCGGGCTTCGGTGAGCACGCCCTCGAAGCGCGCCGACTGCTCGCAGATGCCGCTGGTGGAGTCGCCGGAGGGGGACGAGATGTGGGTCATCACGCCGGCGAGCTGCAGGTGGCTGGCGGAGCGGATCTCCTCGAGCAGCTCGACCGCGCGGCCCGGCAGCACGCCCAGGCGACCCATACCGGTGTCCACGTTGAGGTGCACGAGGGCCGTGCGGTTCTGGCGCGCAGCGGTCTCCTGCAGGGCCCGGCAGCGGCTGGTGGAGTGCAGGCCGATGTGGATGTCGTGGTGCAGGCAGGAGGTGACCTCCTCGTCCACGATCGTGCCGAGCACCAGGATCGGCTCGCAGATCCCGGCCCGGCGGAGCTCGAGCGCCTCGCTGGCGGTGCCGACCCCGAAGGCGCCCACCCCGACGCGCGCGGCGCGGTGGGCGATGGCGATGGCGCCGTGGCCGTAGGCGTCCGCCTTGACCACGAGCATGATCACGACTCCGGGACCGACGGCGGTCCGGATCGCGGCGAGGTTCTGGTCGAGAGCGTCGAGGTCGACGTCGGCCCAAGCGCGGAAGGCATCCATGGAGCCACGATACTCCGCGGGGGCACCATCACCAAGTCCCGAGCAAGAGTCGGGACACAAGCTTCCGCGCTTCGGGAGGGCAGGCTCCAAACCCGAGAAAAACCCACGAATTCGGGGGTTTTGTGCTTGGTCGCCCCTCGGCACATCTGCATTCTGCACTCCGGCGTCCGGGCAAGTCTGCACGGCGCTGATTCCAACTCCAACTCGGATCCGCGGTCGTCCCTCGAGCAGGTGGCGGTTCGCACCCCCCGACACCACCCATCCACTTCGAGGATTTCCCCGATGGCTAAGAAAGCAAAGAAGAAGGCGACCAAGAAGGTCGCGAAGAAGGCCACCAAGAAGGCCGCGCGCAAGCCCGCCAAGAAGAAGCCGGTCGAGCTCATCATCTCGAAGAGCCGCACCAAGAACGCCGCCGGCATCAACGTGTCCGGTGAGTTCTACGGCGCCCTCGACGGCGCCGTGCGCGACCTGATCGCCGGTGCCGAGGCCCGCGCCACGGCCAACGGCCGCAAGACCCTGCGCCCGCAGGATCTGTAGAGAGCTCACTCTCGGAGAAGGAGGGCCCCCTTCGCCAGAGCGGCGGAGGGGGCCCTTCTCCTTGGGGCCCGAGCTAGCGCTTGCGGACCTTGGCCGCGAAGGGGCGCAGGTAGAGCGGCGCGAGGTCCCCCGGGGCGGTGGGCCCCGCGGTGGCGAGCCGCTCGAGCCCGCGGCGCAGTAGCACGGCGACATCGATCGGGCGCTCGTCGGCCGGCGGCCGGGACGCGGTCCACTCCGGGTGCAGGGCCGCCAGGCGTGCGGCCGAGGTCGCGTCGCAGACCAAGCGCTCGCCGGGGCCGACACTCGAGAGCAGGTCCGCCAGGTCTCCCTCGGCCACGAGCTCGGGGCCCGAGGTCAGGTCGAGCTGGCCCCCGGACTTGTGGCCGCGGGCGCAGTACCAGGCCTTCGAGCGGCCGTCGCAGAGCCAGGTCCCGGCCTCGTCGTCCCCGAGTGCGTCCGCGAAGAGGACCTCGGGCGCGCTCACGCCGACGAGCCGGGGGGCAGCGGGGCCGACGGCCAGGCCGAGGGCCGTGGCGGTGCCCACGCGCAGGCCGGTGTAGCTGCCGGGGCCGAGGTCGACGACGACGTCGGTCAGGTCGCCCGGGGCGAGGCCCTGGGCATCGAGCAGGCGCAGGGCCGTGGGCAAGAGGTCCCGGGCGTGGGCGGCGCCCTCCACGAGCAGCTCGGCGGTCACCTGGAGCTGGGTGCCCTCCAGCCAGCCGAGCGCCACGCTGCTGGCGCGGGTCGAGGTCTCGAAGGCGAGGGCGATCATGGGCGGCGGCTCAGGCCTCGCCGATGGCCTTCTCGATCAGGCCGGCCATCTCGCGCGCCATCGCGTCGATGCGGTCGGCATCGGGGCCTTCGACCATCACGCGCGCGAGGGACTCGGTGCCCGAGTAGCGCAGCAGCACGCGCCCGTCCTCGCCCAGCTCGGCTTCGCAGGCCTTCACGGCTGCGCTGAGGCCGGGCACCTCGTCGAGGGGCGGCTTGGTGGCGACGCGGATGTTGAGCAGCACCTGGGGGAAGGGGCTGTAGGGTGCGGCCAGCTCGGAGAGGGGCTTGCCGCTCGAGCGCATCACCGCCAGCACCCGCAGGCCCGTGTAGGTGCCGTCACCGATGTGGAAGAGGTCCTCGCCGAAGATGACGTGGCCGGACTGCTCGCCGCCGAGCGGGAGGCCCATGGCCTTGAGGCCGGCGACCACGTGGCGGTCGCCGACGCCGACGGTCTCGACGCCCACGCCCACCCCGCGCAGGGCGCGGTGCAGGCCCTTGTTGCTCATCACCGTGGCGACCACGCGCGGGTCCTTCCATAGGCCGCGGGCCATGGCGTCGCCCGCGATCACGGTCAGGATGCCGTCGCCGTGCACGACGTTGCCGGTCTCGTCCACGAGGATGCAGCGGTCGCCGTCGCCGTCGAGGGCGATGCCGGCGTCGGCACCGATGCGGCGCACCTCCTCTTGGAGCAGGCTGACGTCGGTGGCCCCGCAGCCATCATTGATGTTGTCGCCATCGGGCTCGGCCGCGATGGCGTGCACGACCGCGCCGAGGCGCCCGAAGACCTTCGGCGCCACGCGGCTGCCGCCGCCGTTGGAGCAGTCGACGACCAGGTTCAGCCCGGTCAGCTTCAGGTCGCCGAGGGCGTCGACCAGGAAGCGGGCGTAGTGCTCCTCGAGCTCGGGGTCGGACTCGAGCGCGGGGTGCCCGCCGGTCCGGTCGGGCTCGGGGCAGCCGGCCGCCAGGAGGCGCTCCTCGAGCAGGGCCTCGGCCTCGTCCGAGAGCTTCGAGCCCCCGGGACCGAAGATCTTGATGCCGTTGTCCTCGGCCGGGTTGTGGCTGGCGCTGAGCATGACCGTCACGTCGAACTCGTCGATGCGGCCGAGCAGCGCCAGGCCGGGCGTGGTGATCAGGCCGGCGCTCTTGCACTCGAAGCCCGCGGCGGCCAGCCCGGCCGCCATGGCAGCCTCGAGGTGCGGGCCGGAGCGGCGGCCGTCGTGGCCCAGGAGGGCGCGCGGCGACGAGCCGACGGACGCCGACTCGGTGACAGCCTGTCCCAGGGTCTCGCCGATCAGGCGTGCAGCCGGCTCGCTGAGCCAGCCGGTGCCGGCGCGCCCGCGGATCCCATCGGTACCGAAGAGGGTTCCCATGTGTGTGAGGGGGTTAGGCGTCGTCGCCGTCGGGGTTGGCCTCGAGGAAGACCAAGCCGAAGTTCTGGTTGAGATGGATGGTCAGGTCAGCGCGATCGAGCTCGCCCTCGGGGTCGAGGGTGCGACGCCAGTCCGGATCGGCCAAGCGGGGCTCGACCTTCAAGCCGCGCGGCGCTTGGCCCTCGGGCTGGCCCGCGATGTCGATGAAGCCGGTCAGGTTGCGCTCGATGTAGGTCTTGATCTCGCGCCGGCGCTCGGTGCCGAGCTGGGTGCCCGCGCTGCTGGTGGGCACGATGCCCGAGGTGCGCACGAGGAAGTCGACCTCGAGGGCGTTGGCCGGGATCGACCACTTGCCGCAGCGCTCCATGTCGGCTTGGTTGAAGCCGATCAGGCTGACCGGGACGCGCACGGTCAGCTCGTGGGCTGCGGGCAGGATCTGGACCGTCGCGGAGACCAGCTGGTCCCCGGCCAGGGAGCACGAGCGCTCCTTCAGCTCTGGGGACAGGTCCAAGAGCTCGGTCCGGTCGCGGTGGTCTTCCTTGCCGAGGGTGATGCCCTCGAGCTCGAGCTCGAGCTCCCCGGCGGTGATCTCGGCTAGGGCGCTCTCGGGGCCCTCGATGGTGATCGAGCTCGAGCCGAAGGTGATGCCTTCGCCGCGCTGGAAGTAGGGATCGAGGTCGGCCGCTTGGACGTCGACCATGCTGGCGGTGAGGTCGACGGTCAGCTTGCTGTAGCGCTCGATGACGACCCGCGGGGCGTCGTCCTGCCAGTCCAGGCTGACGCCGAGGGGCGGGCTCTTCAGCCAGGCGACGGCGTCGGCGTCGACGAAGGACTCGCTCGCGGTGAGGTCCTCGAGGGTGAAGGTGCCGGCTAGGTTGAGGCCGAGCTGGTCGATCTGGGCGCGGCTGCCCGTGGCCTCGAGCACGAAGTACTCGGTGCTGCGGGGCACGCTGAGGCGGTACTCCGAGGGCAGGGCGACGACGATCTCGCCGTCGCGTGGGGGCTGTCCGCCGGTGGCCTCGGACTCGACGAGGTGCACGAGGAATTCGCGCGTGATGGAGATGTCCTGGCGCGCGATGAACAGCATCAAGAGCGCGATCAGGATCGAGCCGGCGAGCCAGGGAAGGTCCTCGCTGAAGAAGCGCTTGAGGTGCTCGCCGAGGGTCGCCTTGTGCTCCTCCTTGGCCTGGCCGAGGGCGGCGCGGAGCTCGTCCGCGAGGTCGCCCTGCGGGACGCCGGTGAGCTTGCCACCGGCCGCGATCGAGAGCTTGCCGGTCTCTTCGCTGACCACCAGGACGACGGCGTCGGTCTCCTCGCTCAGGCCGATCGCCGCGCGGTGGCGCGTGCCGGTCGTCTTGGAGATCGACAAGTCTTGGGTCAAGGGGAGCATGCAAGAGGCCGCCGCGACGCGGTCCTTGCGGATTACGACCGCGCCGTCGTGCAGGGGGCTCTTGGGCTGGAAGATCGTCTCGAGCAGCTCCGCCGAGACGCGCGCTTCGATGCGGCGGCCGCCTTCGATGTAGCTCTGCAGGCTGGCCTCGCGCTCGAAGCAGATCAGCGCGCCGTGGGGGCGGATGCGCGTGAACGAGCCGTGGGTCTCCTGCTTGGTGGCCATGTCCAGGGCTGCGCGGCAGACCTCTTCGATCACGTCGGTGTCGAAGCTCGGGACGAAGCGGCGGATCAGGGGGTTAGCCCCGAACTGGGCCATGCCTCGGCGCAGCTCCTCCTGGAAGAGGATCGCGACGAAGACCACGGCGAAGCCCGCGACACCGCGCAGGATGTGGCGCAGCTCCTCGAGCTGCAGGGTGTAGGCCAGGCCCCAGGTGACGATGATCAGCGAGGGCACCGCGATCACCAGCCCGCGCACGATCCGGTTGCCCTGGGTCGTGCGCAGGAAGCGCAGGAACAGATAGATCCCGAGGGTCAGGATCAGGGGCTGGAGGAGCCAGGTGAGGAGGTCCATGGGTGCGGCGATTCGGTGAGCTGAAGGATACACCCATCGGGCGCCACGCTCACCTAACAACGAGGTTCCGATCACCCAACAACGTGGCTCCCAGGTGAGGCGAGCTGCGACCCGAGGCTCCAACGCAACCGAAGCTCCATCGACGGCACGGTGTCGCACACCATGCTGCGATCGACGGCACGGTGTCGCACACCATGCTGCTGGTCTCGCCGGCCGCAAGGGCTCTGCATGCCTCTTGGCGTCGGCCGGCCAGCGAGACCAGCAGCCGGGCACCCAAAGGGTGAGTCCTCCTCCGCCATCCCCCCGCCCCGGTACCCCAGCCCCTGGCGGCTTCAGTAGCCCGCCGCGCCCGCCCGCCGTGGCCCGTGTGCCTTGCTCTGGTCGACGCGTTGTGGCTGGTGGCAGGCGATCGGCAGGCGATCGGGGGACGACCGGAGCGGGGGTCCTAGCCGCGGGTGCGGCGGATGGCGTCGGCGACCTGGAGGGCGTCGACGCTCTCGGGGACGTCGTGGACGCGGAGGATCGCGGCGCCGGCTAGCACGGCTGCGGTCAGGGCGGCGAGGCTGCCGGCGAGGCGCTCGGTGGCGGCCTCGCGTCCGGTGAGCGCGCCGATCATCGACTTGCGCGAGACGCCGACGAGCAGCGGCACACCCAGGTCGTGCAGCCCGTCGAGGTTGGCGAGCAGCTCGAGGCTGTGCTCGGCGCGCTTGGCGAAGCCGATGCCGGGGTCGGCGAGGAGTCGCGTTCGGGCCAGCCCCGCAGCCCGGGCCGCGGCCAGGCACGCGGCCAGCTCGGCACGGACCTCGGCGAGCACCTCGCCGTAGCTCGCGTGGGCCTGCATGTCGGCCGGGGTCCCACGGCTGTGCATGGCGCAGTACCAGGCCCCGGCCTCGGCGGCGACCTCGAGGATGCGCGGGTCGAAGCGCCCGCCGGACACGTCGTTGACCATCGTGGCGCCCGCGGCGAGGGCCTCGGCCGCGACGGACGCCTTGCGGGTGTCGATGCTGACCGCGAGACCCTCGGCGGCCAGCGCGCGGACCACGGGCACGACGCGCTGGCACTCCTCGTCGACGCTGACCTCGGGCGCGCCCGGGCGCGTGGACTCGCCGCCAACGTCGATCCAGTGGGCACCATCGCGGGCCATGGCTCGGCCGTGGGCGATGGCCGCATCGGCGCCGTGGAAGCGCCCACCGTCGGAGAAGCTGTCCGGGGTGGCATTCAAGATCCCCATGACGAGCGGGCCGTCATGGGGATCGAGGTAGGTGGGGCGGTGAGCCAAGGGCCGAGGCCGATCCGTCAGGCGGGCGAGAAGCCAGCCGTGTCCGGCAGATCGTCGCCCTTCTCCTCGGGCCGCTCGGGCGCCTTGGTGGGGCCGGGCTGGACGTCCTTGCGCTCGACCGGAGCGATGTCCTCGGCGCGCTCACCGTCGACCAGGCGCTGGACGCCGGAGCCGTCGACGGTCTCGTACATGAGCAGCGCCCGCGCGATCTCCTCGACCGCGTTGTTGTGCTCGGCGAGCACGGTCTCGGCGGTCTCGTAGGCCTCGTCGATCAGGCGCTTGACCTCCTTGTCGATCAGGTTCGCGATCTCCTCGGAGTGGCTGCGGTCCCGCATCAGCTCGGTGCCCAGGAACTCGGAGCCCTGGCGCTCGCCGTAGTTGATCGGTCCGACCGCCTCGCTCATGCCGAGCTCGGTGACCATCGAGCGCGCGATCTGGGTCGCGCGGCGGATGTCGTCGTAGGCACCGGCGGAGATGTCGCCGCAGAAGCGTGCCTCGGCGGCGCGGCCTCCGAAGAAGGTCGCGAGGTCCGCGATCAGGCGACGGCGCTGCTGGTGCAGGGTCTCCTTCTCGGGCGTCATCATCGTGGCACCGAGCGAGCGACCGCGCGGGATGATGGTGACCTTGGTGGGCGGGTTGGCGTCGGGCAGCACCGCCGCGACCACGGCGTGGCCGGCCTCGTGGTAGGCGGTGACCTTGCGGTCCTCCTCCTCCATGTTGCGGTTGATCTTCTTGCGGCCGTAGCGGACCTTGTCGCGTGACTCTTCGAGGTCGTGCTGGTCGATGCGGTCGCGCCCATCGAGCACCGCCATGATGGCCGCCTCGTTGACGATCGCAGCAAGGTCGGCGCCGGAGTAGCCCGGCGTCGAGCGCGCGAGCAGGGCGACGTCGAGGTCCTCGACCGAGCGCACCTTGGCCAGGTGGACGCCGAGGATCTTCTCGCGGTCCTTCTGGTCGGGCATGTCGATCGTGACCTCGCGGTCGAAGCGACCGGGGCGCAGGAGCGCGGGGTCGAGCACATCCGGGCGGTTCGTCGCCGCGAGCAGGATGATCCCGTCGTCGGTGCCGAAGCCGTCCATCTCGACCAGGATCGCGTTGAGGGTCTGCTCGCGCTCGTCGTGACCGCCGCCCATGCCGCCGCCGCGACGGCGACCGACGGCGTCGATCTCGTCGAGGAAGATGATGCAGGGGCTGTTGTCGCGGGCCTGCTTGAACAGGTCGCGCACGCGGCTGGCGCCGACGCCGACGAACATCTCGACGAAGTCCGAGCCGCTGATCGCGAAGAAGGGCACCTCGGCCTCACCGGCGATGGCCTTGGCGAGCAGGGTCTTGCCGCAGCCGGGAGGGCCGACGAGCAGGATGCCGCGCGGGATGCGACCACCGATGCGCGTGAAGCGCGAGGGGTTGCGCAGGAACTCGACGATCTCGCGCACCTCGGCCTTGGCCTCGGCCGCGCCAGCGACGTCCTGGAAGGTGATGCCGGTGTGGTTCTCCTTGGTGTACAGCTGGGCGCGCGACTTGCCGAAGCTCATCATCCCGCCGCTGCCCTGGCCGCGGGCCTGGCGCATGAAGAAGAAGAAGAGCAGCGCCAGCAGGATGAACGGCCCGAAGGTCATCAGGACGCTCATCATCGTCGAGCCGTCCTCGCGCCAGCTCGAACCGCGGCGCTCGCCGAGCTCGAAGGCGTGGGTGGAGATGGGCACGTCGAGCGCCGCCAGGCGACCGAGCACGGCGCCCAGCTCGGGCGTCTCGCGGCCGGGCACGGCGGTCATGTCGATCTCGAACCACACGTGGCTGGAGTCGCGCGGCAGGTAGAAGGGCGGGGCTTCGGTCGGGTCGATCCCGTCCTGGCGCTCCCACCGAGCGGCCGAGGAGGCGATCACCTCGACATACAGCTTCTCGTCGAGCCGCTCCTTGGTGGCCGGGCTGACCTGGGGGTCAGCGCCGGGCGCCGCCTCGGGCGTGTCGATGTAGCGCAGGCGCAGGCTGCGGGCGCGCACGGGCTCGTACCAGCCGCCGGCGACCGCCTCGAGGAAGGACTCGGCCGGCAGGGTGCGCTCGATGTGGGTCGCCTTGAGCTCCTGCCACGCGGCCTCGTTGGCCTCGACATCGCCGAAGTTGACGCGGAAGGGCACGGCCTTCTCGCCCGGGTGCTTGACGAAGGTGCCTTCGATCAAGTTGCTGCCACCGGTGTTGCCTTGGAAGACCTGGACCTCGATGCGGCCCATGTGCAGGTACGCGAGGTACTGGTCTTGGGTGAGGACCTCGGGCTTGACCATCGACTGGCGGCCGACGAGCACGAGGATGGCGATCAACAGGAACAGGAACAGCAGGAAGGAGCCGAGCGAGCGCGGCTTCTTCTCTTTGTTGTTCGGGTTCGCTTTGGGTTCTTCGTTCATGGCTTCGGGCGCCGGAGCGGGGAGCGCTCCGGACTGCGTATCCTACCTGGATCGGTCCTCGGTTTGTGCGAGGTGCGCCTCTAGTACGCTGCTGGCACAAGATCGATGGATGCCAGGGCGTAGCTTTCTGGGGACTTACTGGGGCGGAGTGGGCTCGGCGGGCACGTTCGGAGCGCTGTCCTCGGCCTCTGGGCTCTCTTCGGACGATCCCGCGAACAGGTCGAGCACCAACCGGTCGGCGAGGTTGGCGAAGAGCCGGGTTCGGGCCATGTCCTCCCCGAGCCCCGGGCCAGTGAGGCCTGGGCCACCGATGGCCCAGTCGGCCCAGAGCCCGGTCGTGGCCGTGGACAGGACCTCACCGTCGGACGCTCGCACGAGCTCCGCGACGACCTCGATGCGCGTGGATCCCTCGAGCAGCTCGTTCTCCTCGCTGCGGACTCCGCCACGGCGGCGGAAGTCCAGGATCGTCCCGCGGATGACGAGGTCCGCCCGGCGCGGGTCGTCGAGGTCCAGGCCGACGAAGTCCACGAGCGCGCGCGAGAGGAAGGGGGCCAGGTCGGCCTCGAGGCCAGGCTCGGGGCTGTCGTTGCCGAACAGCTCGACACCGATCGTGCTGGCATCCGGGGCCCCGGGGGGCGCCAGGTAGCCCGCGTGCCAGCCACAGCCCACCAAGAGGAGGGCGAGCGGCGCAAGGAGGGTGGTGAGCCTCATCCCGCGTCGACCTCGCCGGGGATCGGTTCGTTGAGCATCGGATCGTTGGTCGGGTCGAGCACCTCGCCTTCGTCCTCGACCTTGGCGCTGGCCTGGCCCTCGAGGGCCGTGGCGCGCTCGAGCAGGCCGACCGCATCCAGGCCCAGCTCCTCGAGGCCCTGGATCCCGGCTTCCTCGCGGGCGCGCTCGGCGTGCAAGCGCGCGCCGAAGGCCTCGTCGACGCGCAGGTAGAAGCGCGCGACGTCCAGGTCGTTCTCGACCAGCCGCCGCGAGGCCTCGGTGACGAGCCCGGCGACCTCGCCGGCTAGCTCGTGGTCGGGGTAGCGATTGAGCCAGGAGGCGGCCTCCTCGCGGGCGCGCAGGACCTCGTGGCGGTCGTAGTCGCTGCGATCCATCTGGGCCAGGCGCAGCAGCGGCACGCGCGCCTCGGCGACGGGTGCCAGCACGCTGTTCGGGTGGTAGGCGACCAGGTCCTCGTAGCGTGCGATCGCGCGGTAGTCCCAGTCGGCGGCCTCGTACAGCTCGCCGAGGGCCTGGTAGGCCAGGTCGCAGCCGGGGTGGAAGGGGTAGTGCAGCACCAGGTAGTCCAGCACCTCGAGGGCCCGGTCGCGGGCCGGCGAGAAGAACAGGAACCAGCGCGAGTCGTCGGTGGCGAGGGACAGCCCGGTCTGCAGCAGCAGATCGCCGGCCTGCATGCGCAGGTGGTGCATCGGGAAGGCGTCCTCGACCGCGCGCACCTGGCGGAAGCACTTCACGCGCTCCTCGTCGTCGAGGTAGGCCTGGGCGGCCGCGATGCCGGCCTCGATCCTAAGGCGCGGGGGCACCTCGAGCTTGAAGATGCGCTTGAGGCGGCTGGCCTGGCCCGCGTCCTTGAGCTCGGAGATCAGGGTGACGCAGGTGGTGTTGAGCAGGTCGCCGGCGACCTTGCGGTCCACGGGCGCGATCGACGGCGTCTGGTGCAGGCGGATCAGCCGGTCGAGGGCGATCTCGGTCTGGCCGGACTCGATCTCGGCGCGGGCCGACTCGATGTGGGCGGGCGCGGTCTCCCGATCGAAGGCTTCGTCGAAGGAGTGACCGGTGTAGGTCGTCGTGACGCAGCTCGTCGCGAGCAGGGCGAATGCCAGGAGGGCGCGGCGGATCATGGGCTGACGGGGCGGGTGCGCAGGCGGGTTTCGAGGTGGAACTCGAGGAAGCGGTCGACGAACTCGAACAGGCTGGACAGGAGTCCGTCCGGTGGGGGCGGGAGGGTCAGCCGCTCGGCCGCGGTGCGCTCCTTGAGGAGCGCGGCCGAGGTCAGGACGTCGGTGCGTAGGGTACCGACTCGGGCCCCGTCGTCGCGCGCCTCGCCCGCGCACTTTCGGCACAGGCGTCCGCCACGGCCCGCTGAGAAGGCCGCGCGGCCCGGCTGGACCTCGGGAGCAGGGCCGCCGCAGGAGGCGCAGAGGGTCAGGGACGGCGCCAGTCCGAGCAGCTCCAGCAGCTCGAGGTCGAAGGCCAGGAGCTCGACCTGGGGCCGGCGGGCGGGATCATCGAGGTGGTCGAGCAGGCCCTCGACCACGCGGAAGAGGCCCGGCTCAGCGGCCTCCTCGCGGGCGGCCCGACCGGCCAGCTCTAGACCAGCGAGCGCGGCCCGGTAGCGCAGCAGGTCGCGGGTCAGGCTGCGGCGCCGCGTCACCAGCTGGCCGCCGCGCAGCTCGCCGAGCCCGCCGGTCTGGCCGCTCGAGGTGCTCCACTCGAGCTCGAGCGTGTCGAACAGGTCCAAAAGGCCCGAGTAGCGCGACTTGGCGCGGTGGGCACCGCGGGCCACCAGGTGCACGCGGCGTCCCTCGCGGGTGAGGGTGTGGATCACCAGGGAGGACTCGCCGAAGGGGAAGCGGCGCAGGACGAGGGCCTGGTCCTTGAAGCTCGGCACAGCCTGCCTCAGGCCGCAGGCTCGTCGGACACGAGGGGCTGCTCGAGCTGGATGCGCACCGACAGCACGCGCCGGTCGGTGGCCTCGGTGACCTCGAACGTGACCCCGCTGCGCTCGAAGGACTCGCCGACGTTGGGGAAGCGTCCGAGCTGGGCCAGGACGAAGCCGGCCAGGGTCTCGTAGTCCTCTTCCTCAGGGAGCTCGATGTCGAGGGCCTCGTTGACCTCGCTGACGTGCTCGCCGGCGGGGACCTCGAACAGGTTCGGCCCCAGGCGGTGCACGGTGGCTTCCTCTTCGCGGTCGTACTCGTCGTGCATCTCGCCGACGATCTCCTCGAGCACGTCGCCGAGGGTGACCAGCCCGGCGGTGCCGCCGTACTCGTCCAGCACGATCGCCAGCTTGAAGCGCTCGGAGCGGAACTCCTCGAGCAGCACGGGCACGAGCTTGGTCTCGGGGACGAAGACCGCCGGGCGCAGGTGGTCCCCGAGCCGCAGCTCCTCGGGCACGCCCTCGCCGGTGGCCCGGATGACGTCGCGCGCGGAGATCCAGCCGATCACCGAGTCGAGGCTGTCCTCGTAGACGGGGATGCGGCTGTGGCCCTTGGAGACGATCAGGTCCATCACGTCGCGCAGGCTGGCCTCGACGTCGAGGGCTGAGATCTCGGTGCGCGGGGTCATGACGGCGGCCACGTCGACGTCGTGGAAGTCCATCACGTTCTCGATCAGCTCGAGGCCGGACTCGGGCAGGGTGCCATCGAGGTCGGCCTCTTCGATGACCTCGCGCAGGTCCTCGACGAGGATGCGGGTGGCCTGCTCCTCGGACTCGAGGCCGAAGAGGCGCAGGACGGCGCGGCGCAGGAGGTCGAGCGGCCAGACGATCGGGAGCAGCAGGCGGTCGAGGCCCCAGAAGATGGGCAGGGTCGCCACCAGGAGGCGCTCGCCGTGGCTGCGCACGATGGCGGGGGGCAAGAGCCGGGTGGCCATCAGCAGGATCGGGACGACCGCGATCGCCGCAGCGAGGACAGGACCGGTCCAAAGGGGCGTAGCCTCGAGGCGGTCGAGGCCGGCCGCGCGGAAGAGCAGGCCGATGAAGGCCAGGCTAGTGAGCACCTCGAGGGTGCCGGCCAGGGTGGTGAGGCGCTCGCCGTGGGGCAGGATGCGCTCCAGGGCGGTCCGCCGGCGGGCGGCCGCGGGGCCCTCCCGCTCCTCGAGCTCCTCGAGCACATGGGTCGGGGAGCAGTGCTCGAGGGCTTCGCCCAGGGACGCGGCCAGGGCAGCAGCTCCGAGGGAGGCCACGCAAGCGCCCCAGGTGAGGGCGGCCTCCCCTGCGGAAAGGAGTAGGGGGGCGAATGGGATCGAGGCGTTCACGACGGGCGAGCATTCTACCGCCCTTCGGTCACCAGCTCGGCGCACCAAACGACATCTCCTTCCGGTCCTGTGCCCTCCCGATCAGAAGCCTGTGCGACTTCGCTCAGGCCGTTCGGGGGCGCTGTGCGGTTGTTTCACAACCAGGGGCAACTGCGTTTCGAAGAGGGAGAGCGGCAGCCCCTGGTGACGGCTCCGTGATGACCGTAAATGGCTTTAGGATCAGGGCTTTATAGCTGTGTGCGAAAGGTCGTGAAGACCTTGGCACGGAAGGTGATTCTAGGCCGCCATGCAACCCACACCTCTTGCTCCCCGCTCGCTCCCCAAGCGCCCCGAGGCCGAGTCCGCCAAGGACCTGCTCGAGCGCCTCGCGCCCTACCCGGCCGTCGTCCGTGCGCTCCGCAAGCGTGGCGCCCGCCTGGCCCACGAGACCGGCGACGAGCGCCGGGTGCTCGAGAACCACCTGGCCACCGAGCTGATGTCGCTCTTCCAGGCGACCGGTGACAAGGAGGCCTTCGAGGCGCTCTACGCCTTCGCCCGCGGCTCGGTCCACGACTGGATCCTGGGCCTCTTGCGCGGCTCCAACGGCAGCGTCGATCCGCTCGAGGTGCTGCAGGACACCTTCATCAACGTCTACAAGTACAACCAGAGCTTCCGCCCGGACCACGACGGCTCCTTCCGGGTCTGGGTCCGCACGATCGCGGGCAACCTGATCCGCCGCGCCTACTCCAGGCGCCCGACCCGTCGCTTCGAGGACATGCCCGAGGGCCTGCAGGAGCCCGCCGATCCGCGCCCGGGTCCGTCCCACCTGGTCCAGGGCATCGAGGACCGCGCCGGCCTGCGCCGCGCCTACCTCTTGATGCTGCTGCACTACGCCGACGCCTACGAGGAGCTCTCCGACCGCGACCGCCATGCGATGGACCTCGTCGAGGTCGAGGGCATGTCGTACCGGGAGGCCGGCGCCGTGCTCGAGGTGCGCGCCTCGAACATGAAGATGATCCTGTTCCGCGCTCGCAAGCGCCTCGTGAACCACATGCGCCGCTCGATGGGGGTCCTGCCCCGCGGCTTCGCCGGTGGTGCTGCGCCCAGCGAGGAGCGGATCGCTAGCTGAGCTCGTCGTGCCCGAGGGATGCCGGGGAGACCCGGCCGACTCGCAGGTGTTCGCAAGCAGCGCGCCCCGGGGATCGTCCCCCCGGGGCGCGTTCTTTCGCTGGTTTCGTCCGCCAGCCGGGCTCATCCCGCCCGGGGACTTCGTAGCCTCGGGGCATGAGCGACAAGTCAGGAGCGGGGCCGGAGCCGGTCGATCTGTTGGTGAGCGGCGCGGCCGAGCTGGCCACTCCCCTGGGCAGCACGGCGCGCGGGGGCAGCGAGCTCGATCGGCTGCAGGTGCGCGCTGGCTGGGGCGTGGCGGCGACCGGCGGCAAGGTCGTCGCGGTCGGTCCGGACGCGGACCTGCGCCGCATCTACCAGCCCAAGGTCGAGTACGACGCCAAGGGCGGCACCGTCGTGCCGGGCTTCGTCGATGCCCACACCCACCCGGTCTTCGCCACGACCCGCGAGGACGAGTTCGAGATGCGCACCAAGGGCGCCACCTACGTCGAGATCTCCCTGGCCGGCGGCGGGATCCTCTCGACCGTGCGCGGCGTGCGCGAGGGCTCGACCGAGGTGCTGCTGGCCCAGCTGCTCATGCGCCTCGACCGCTTCCTCGAGCTGGGCACGACCACGGTCGAGGCCAAGAGCGGCTACGGCCTCTCGACCTACGACGAGCTCAAGATGCTGGGCGTGATCGCCGAGGCCAACCGCATGCACCCCGTCGAGCTGGTGCCGACCTTCCTCGGCGCCCACGAGTTCCCCGAGGAGTTCCGGGACGACCGCGCTGCCTACGTCGACCTGCTGGTCAACGAGATGCTGCCGCGCGTCGCCGACGAGGGCCTGGCCGAGTACTGCGACATCTTCACCGAGACCCACGTCTTCGGCCTCGACGACAGCCGCCGCATCCTGACCCGGGCCAAGGAGCTCGGCTTCCGCCTGCGCCTGCACGTCGACCAGCTGACGCCCCTCGGCGGCGCCGAGCTAGCGGCCGAGTTCGGGGCCGACTCCGCCGACCACCTCGAGTGCGTCACCGACCGCGGCATCGAGGCTCTCGGCCAGGCCGGTGTGGTGCCGGTGATCTGCCCCCTGGTCGCGCTCTTCCTGCGCCAGACCCAGGAGGTGCCCGGCCGCCGCATGATCGACATGGGACTCGCGCCCGCGGTCGCCACCGACTTCAACCCGGGCTCCTGCTACACCCAGTCGATGCCCGAGGTGCTGTCCTGGAGCGCCCTGCGCATGAACATGACCGCCGGCGAGGTCCTGACCGCCGGCACGCTCAACGCAGCCGTGTCGCTCAACCGCGGCGAGCGCCTCGGCAGCCTCGAGCCCGGCAAGGACTGCGACCTGCTCGTGCTCGACGTCCCCAACCATCGCCACCTGGCCTACGAGCTCGGCCGCAACCCCGTCCGCGCCGTCGTCAAGACCGGCCGCGTCGTCCACGAGCGGCGGTGAGGCGGGGAGGGCGCATTGGCCACGACGGTGCGGGGCCGCCCGAGGTGACGATCCGGTAAGGCGCCGAGACCTTGGATCCCCTGGCGCTGGTCGTGACCAGAGCTGGGCAGAGGTTATAGGATGTGCCTCCCGCCGAAGCCCCGTCCGCTCCTATGAGAACCCTCCTCGCCCTCCTACTTCCGTCGTTGTTCCTGCTCCCGGTCCTGGCCCTGGCGCCGCTGCAGGATGATCGGGGTCCCGACGAGGAGCCCGTCTGGCCGCGCTGCATCCAGTGCAAGACGACCGGCATGGAGGAGTGCCCGGACAAGGTCCACAAGAAGGTGGACTGCGGCCTGGAGACGAACGCTCACTACTGCAGCGAGGTGTACGGCTGCGAGACCTGCGGCGGTACGGGCTGGATCGACTGCGACGAGTGCGAGCGGCCGGACGTGGACGCGGACCTCGCCGGGCGCCGCGAGCGGATCCCGGGGATCCGTGAGTCGGTGATCAAGTACGACGAGGAGATGGGCTTCCCGCTGCACACGATCGTGACCGACCACTTCGAGATCGTGTGGGAGATCGACTCGATGAAGGTCGACAAGAAGCGGCTCGACCAGCACGAGCTGATGCACCTGTGGGCCGATCGCATGGAGACGCTGTTCGCGGACTACGTGGACACGCTGCAGGTCAAGGACGGCTCCTTCCAGCAGCGCCTGCGCCTGTTCGTGTGGTGGCTGCCGAAGGACCAGAAGGACGGCAGCCTGCGCTTCTGCCAGCAGGGCAACGAGGAGGGCGTGAAGCTGCTCGGCCTCAACCCGACCTACTCGCTGTGCGGCAACAAGAAGAGCCACAAGAACGACGAGTCGCTGCACCGCAACGTGGTCCACAACGTGACGCACCTCCTGCTCTCGCACCAGAACCCGATGGAGTGGATCGGGAACAAGAAGGGCGGCTGGGCCGACGCCGGGCTGGCCCACTGGTTCGAGGACAAGTACTTCGAGGTCTGCGACACCTACTGCTACCAGGAGCAGAACACCAACGTCGACTTCAAGGGCGGCAAGTGGAAGCCCGCGGTGCGCAAGATGGTGCAGTCGGGCGACTACCCCAAGATCGGCACGGTCTTCTCGCGCAACACCGATGGCCTCGAGCTCGAGGAGCACGCGATCGCATTCAGCTACGTCGACTTCCTGATCCACAAGGACGCCAAGATGTTCAACCTGCTGCTGAGTCGGCTGCGCTCGAAGACGCCGACCCGGGACGCCCTCGCCGAGGCCTTCGGCTTGTCGCCGATCCAGATGGAAGAGGCCTGGGCCGAGTGGGTGAAGGACACCTACCCCCTGCGCTGATCCTCGCCATGAGCCTGATCCTGCATCGCGGACGCCAACTCGGCGCCGTCGTGGTGGCGCTCGCGGCCATCGCGACGTCGGCCACGGCCGGTCCGTGGGCTGCGGCCGAGCGCGCTGCCTGGAGCACACCATCAGCGGACACCCCGCCGATGGCCCACGCCGCCAACCTGCGCGCCGAGCTCGTCGACGCCTTCTTCGTCGCCTGGGGCGCTGCCGACGAGGCACGCCGGGACGCGGTGCGGGCGCTCTTCGCCGAGCTGGTCAGCCCCGGCGCACCGGCCGAGCTGCTGCCCTCCCTTGGCGCCATCCAGGTCGCGACCGCCGTGCTCGGCGGAACGCCCTCGGCCGACCTCCTGGGCGAGGACCCCGCCGCGGTGCTGGCCCTGCAAGCCCTGTCCCTGGACCTGCGCGTTCGCCCCGGCCTGGTCGAGGCTAAGCGCAGCGGCCGGCCGGCGAGCCTGACCGTGGACCTCGCCTCCCTCTACGAGCTTCGCTCCAGCCTCGATGTTGGTCTGAGCCTGGTCTGGCTCGGTCCCGAGGGCCAGGAGCTGGTCGCGCGCACCGAGCCGATCGCCGCGCGCGCCTTCGGGGTCGAGGGCTTCCAGATGTTCGTGCGCGCGCCGCTCGTCGAGCCGGGCCTGTGGCACCTGGTGCCCGAGCTGAGCCCGCGCATCGAGGACCCGGGCGCCGAGCCCGGCGCGCTGCTGCTGGCTCCCGTTCGTGGCCGCCCGGTCCCCGTCCCGATCGTCGCGCCCGAGCCCGGCATCGCCGGCTTGGTCCAGCGCTTCGGCCAGGCCGCCACGCCGGGTGCCCGCAGCCCGCTGGTCGCCCTGCTCGAGACCGGCGAGCGCCTGGCCCCCTCCCTCTACCAGCTGGCCTCCGACTGGCTCGGCCGCGAGCTGGCCGCGCCCCAGGTCCCAGGTGCCCTGCCCGACCCGGACACCGCCCCCGTACTGCTCCTGGTCGAGCCCCGGGACCGCGCCGGCGGCCCGAGCTTCGCGGGCACCGTCGGCGCCGCCTGGCTGGAGGCCGGGCGCTCGACCGGCCACCACCTTGCTGCCACGGCGCCGGTCGGCGCGGGCGAGTCGCCCAGGGTCACCGAGGCCTGTGCCAGCTTCGGCGACCGCGAGGTGACGCTGGTCGTCTTCGGCGATGCGATCCTGGCGACCCAGCTCGAGTTCCTGCGCAACGGCGCGCCCGCCATCGACCGGCTGGTCGTCGTCGCCCGCATGTGGCGCCCGACCCCGACCATGCCCTCGGTGCCGACCCTGTACCTCACCCCCGAGTCCGCCTCGGCCGAGCTCGCCGGCGCTTCGGCCCATGTCACCGCCAAGCTGCTGGACGACTCGATCTTCCTCTCGGCCACCGAGCTGCCCGGCTGGATCGCCGAGTGGCTGGCCGAGTCCGGCCCCGAAGACGCAGCGACCGCGGACGAAGGCCGATGAGGCCCAGCCGCGTCCAGGCCCTGGTGTACGCCCTCGGGGCGGTGGGCCTGGTGCTGGTCATGGGACTGGCCTTCGACCTGCGCGAGGCGCGCGCCGGCGGCCTGATCCTGGACGACGAGGCGCGCGCGGCCCTGCCGGCGACCGCTGCGGGCCACGGTGGACTGGTCCCGACGCACCTGATCGACGACCCCGACGCGGCCTACCACCTGCGCCGCGCCGAGCTGGCCCTGGTGACCGGCGAGGTGCCCTCCTTGGACCGCTTCCTGAACCACCCGGCGGGGGGCAGCGCCGTTCCGTGGCCGCCGCTGTTCGACGGCATGCTGTCCTTCTTCGCGCGGCTCACCCAGGGGCGGCCGGGCTCGATGGGCCTGACCGACGCGTACGAGGCCGAGCTCGAGGCACGCCTGGTCCACCTGCCGCCACTGCTCGGCGCCCTGACCGCCCTGGCCGTGGCCCTCGCCGCGGGCGCCTTCACCTACCGCGGCCGGCCGGGTCTGTACCTGCGCCGCGGCTACACGATCGCGCCGACCGTGGCCGCGCTCCTGGCCGGCCTGGCCTACGCGACCCTGCCGATCGCCGCTTGGTACGGCGACGTCGGGCGCATCGACCACCACGTGGCGATCGCCCTGCTCTTCGCCCTGCACCACCTGGCCTTCGCGCGCATCTTCGCCTGCGGCTCGTTCGAGTCCGACGACAGCCACTGCGAGCTGCGCGGGCTCGACGCCACCTTCGGCGGCATCACGGCCGGCTTCCTCGCAGGCCTCGCGCTCCTGATCTGGCTGGCCTCGGCCCTGTTCGTCGCCGTCGCGGGCATCAGCTTCTATCTGGCCTGCGCGGGTCGCCGGCCCGAGCGCTCGGAGGACGCGCGCCGTGCGGGCGCCCTGTACTTCCTGACCGCGACCCTCGTGACCCTGCCCGCCGCCCTCGCGAGCCCGTGGAACGAGACCCAGGCCGGCTCGGTGATCAACCTGACCCTAGGCGTGCCGATGGCGCTCTTCGCCGCCGCCGTCGCCCTCTGGCTGCCCGGTCAGCTCTCGAGCTGGATGAGCCGCGGCCCCGCGGGCCCACTGCCGGGCATCCCGGGCCGCACGATGGTCTCGCGCAGCTGGCGCGAGCGGCTGGCGTGCCTCTTCCTGGTGCCGCTCTTCGGCGCCATCGCGGTGGCCGTGCTGCCGGGCTTCCTGGGCGGCCTGCGCGAGGGCTTCGCCTGGGCCAGCCGCGGCAACCTGTTCATGGACGTGGTCGACGAGAGCAGGCCCTTGGTCGAAGTTGGCCAGGGCAGCCTGCTGCGCGGCGTGCACGCGGACCTCGGGCTGGTTGGGCTGGCGCTGCCCTTCCTGCTGCTGGGGCTCGTCCTGATCGTGCAGCGCTCGCTCGACGGGCGCCGCGGCCAGCTGCGCGCCGAGGCGCGCCTGCACCTGCTGCTCAACCTGGTGGTCTTCGCCACCCTGGCCGTCTCCCAGCGGCGCTTCGGCAACAGCCTGGCCGTGCCGCTCGCCGTGAGCGCGGGCGTGGTGCCGGGCCTGGTGATCGGGCGCATCGAGGAGGGCCTCCTGTCGGGCCTCTGGCGCAAGACCGTCGCCGTGTGCGGTGTGCTGCTAGCCATCGTCGTGCTGGTCGCCGGCCTGCAGCAGGGGCGCGCGCTCAGCGCCCCCGACGCGGCGACCCTCGACGACACTCGCGCCTGGCGGGCCGAGGTGCTGGGCGGCCTGCGTTGGATGCGCACGGGCACCGAGGTCCCCGGTCCCTGGACCATGGCCATGGCCGAGCAGGAGTACGGCGTGCTGTCCGGTTGGGGCATGGGGCACCTGATCGAGTACCACGCCCGGCGGCCCGTCGTGACGACCAACTTCGGCAGCTTCGTCGGCCCCAAATCCTTCCCCGCCGCCGCGGCCGCACTGGTCGAGCGCGACCCCGCGCGCTTCCTCGAGCAGCTCGACGAGCTCGACGCCGCCTACGTCGTCGTGACCCCGCGCATCGTCGGCGATCTGGCCTCGAACGCGCGCATCGCAGGCCTCACCGGCCCCGCGCGCCAGGCCCTGTTCACCAAGCTCGACGGCAAGAAGACCTTCAGCAAGGCGGCCGCGGAGACCATGGCCTGGCGCCTGGCCGTCACCGGCCCGGGCGGCGCGCCCAACGAGGTCCCCGGCCTCGAGCGCGTCTATTCCTCGCGCCGCAAGGAGTCGATCTTCGGCGGCCGCAAGGCCGGCCCCGTCGGCCCCGTGATCTCGATCTGGCGCCGGGTGGAGTGAGCGGTTGTGATTCCGGCCTGAGAGTTGCTCTCTCTCTCTCTCTCTCTCTCAATTACGATTGAGGGCATCTCGTACTTCACCTCGCTCGCCAAGTCGCATGGTTGCGACCCAGTGACACGGTGAACCCCATGCTTGGACATCAGCATGCATTCGCACCTCCTTGCCTACCTCGCAGGAATCCTCGTCGCGCCTTCCTTGTTCGCCTCGCCGACCTTCGATGACTGCGACGGTTGTACAGCCGTCCCCACGTCTTGGCCTGGTCCCGTCACTTTCACACCGCCTGCCGGGTGCAGTTTCGACGTTTCCATCACGGTGACCCTGATCGGATACCCTGAGACCTGTACCGGAGACTTGGGTGACTACAGCGGGGACCCATGTTCCGGCTCTTGGTCGCTCGGTTGGGCGGCGAGCTGCCCAGTGGAGCTCTGCTCCCTCATCCGTGGCGTTCCCTCGGCCAGCGGCGCGAAGGTGTGCGAGTTCATCCAAAGCGGCGCTGCCACTGCTGGTTCCTCGGGCACCTTGGCGTGCGGCCGGACCGTGTCGCTGCAGGTCTCCCTCGGCAATCCCAACACTGGTGAAATCTACGCCTATGCCGGTGAGCATGTCGAGTGCACACCATGCCAGTGAAGAGCAAAGCCTGGACAGGGATCCTTCTCTTCTGTGCCGGCATCTTGACCGCAGGGCTCGTCTGGTTCATTTGGCCGGAGACCAGTGGAGCAAGTGACCCTGTGGGGCACGGTCCGCGTCCGGGCCCATCGATCGACGAGCAGGACGAGATGAGCCTGGTGGAGCGCACGCCCGTTGAAATCGAAGACGGCAAGCCGTTGGCGTCACGGGTGATGACTCTCGGGGACTACCTGATCGAGGAGTGGGGGTCGCGTTGGCCGGAGATCGAAGCCCAACTCGCTGAGGCCGATTGGGACCTGGACAGTGAGATCGACCTCTCGAAGTACCCCAGCTGGGAGGAGGTCGAGCCCCGAGCGCGAGCCCTCGCGTTGAATGGGACCGTGGGCATCGAGGACTCGTTCGAGGGAGACCTGAGGGGGCTCTACGAGACGGTTGGCAAGTCCCTGTTGCAGCCCCTTCTCGACCGTCAGTTGCTGAAGGGCGATCCGGGCTTGAATCCCGAGGGGAAGCCCATCTCGCGGTACGACTACGACCGACTGAAGGAGATCGAAGACCGGCACACCGCAACCATGGCTCCCCTACTCGAAGCCTATCTAGCGGCAAACCAGTCGTACCGGGCGGCGGAGTGGGAGCTTGGGCACTACGAGCACGGTCTTCTGGTTGCGCCCGAACCGACCAAGGACCCCTCTTACTCGGGTCAGATCGAGAGCACGTCGGGCTCCTTCAATGGCTGGATGGTCGAGCTCTACTTCGAGGTCGAGAAGGACCCGCTGCTCAATTCCTTGCTGGCCGAGTTGAACGCCTTGGCCAAGGCGAAGGCGGACGAGCTCAAGCTCTACATCGCTGGGCTCTGACAAGTGCGCGAGGTCGCCGGCGTCTCCGCCGAAGGCCTCGCTCCGGCTGGCAATCGGTGATCCGTTAGGCAGTCGCTCAGTTCAAAGGGCTGCTACGGGATGAAGACCTCGGCGGTGTCGTCGACCGCGGGGACGCCGTTGTCGCCGACGCCGACGATCAGGACGCGCTCGCCGCCGTCGATGACGACCGCGCGCGGGGTCTCGCGGGGCAGGGCCTGGTCGCCGGCGGTGGTCCAGGTGATGCCGGTGTAGCTCGAGGTCTCGACCTCGGTGGCGGGGGTGCCCGAGCCGGTGGTGATGTCGACGCTCTTGAGGCCGGCGATCACGGCGATGCCGCTGCCGGTGTCGACCGGGTTCGGGTAGGCCCGCGCGACGGACAGGTCGCCGGCGTTGGTCCAGGCGTTGGCCAGGTGGTTGTAGGTGAAGACGTCGGTGTGGGTCGTGAAGACCAGGCCGATGAAGTCGCCGGTGGCGCCGCCCATGACCATCGCGTCACCGCTCGGGACCGTGATCTGGCCGTGGTACGCGCGCCCCGCGGGCATCGGGGCTGTGTTCATGAAGAGCCCGGTGCCGGGGTCGTAGCGGTGGCAGTCGGTCGTGATGCCGGGGACCGGGATGCCGAAGAGGTCGCCGACCTCGACACCCGAGGAGATCAGCACGCGGCCGTCACCGAGCCGGCTGGCCTGGTGCGCGAAGCGCGGACCGGGCAGGTTCGGGCCGGCGCTCCAGGAGTCGGCGACGGGGTCGTAGAGCTCGGTCGTCTCGACCACGGTCGCCAGGGAGCCGAAGATGTCGTTGAAGTCGAACTTGGTGCCGCCGCCGACGACGAGCACGCGCCCGTCGGCCAGCAGGGTCGCGGTGTGCAGGGTGCGGCCGATGCTGGGCGAGGCGACCGCGCTGAAGGTCCCGCTGACCGGGTCGAAGACCTCGGCGGTGGCGGACGCGATGCCGGGCCCGTAGGTCGGGTAGCCGCCGGTGACCAGCACGCGCCCGTCCGCGAGCTTGGTGGCGGTGTGGGTGCTGCGCGCTTGGGTCAGGTTCGGACCGGCGGTGAAGCTCTGGGTCTGGGGGTCGTAAATCTCGGTCGTCGCGATCGCGGTCTTGTTGTCGAGGGAGTCGGGCTCGTCGCCGCCGATGATCAGCACGCGGCCGTCGTCGAGCAGGGTCGCGGTGTGGCCCTGGCGCGAGTCGATCGTCGCGCTGAGGGTGCCGACCAGGTCCCCGTGGCCGCCCATGATGAAGCGCGAGACGTTGCTGACCTTGTCGACCAGGGTGGGGGTCGTGAAGGTCGGGTCGATCGTGACGAACTGGGCGCGCAGCTCGAGGCCCACGAAGGTCGGCGCGGCCGGCATCGGCAGGTTGAGCGTGGCGGTCGGGGTCAGGAAGCCCAGCTTGGCGAAGGACACGAGCTCGAGCCCGACGTCGAGGATGCGCGGGTCGGCGGGGTCGAAGAAGGCCAGGGGCGTCGGCCCGGGCGTGACCGAGGGCAGGAAGTAGAACAGCTGGCCGGAGGGGCCCGAGAGCTGGTACTGGACCGCGGTACCGAGCACGCCGCCGGACCAGGTCAGCTCGGCGTCTTGGGCCAGGGCGGGGGTCGCAGCAAGGGACAGGGTGAGTGCAAGGGCGCGGAGCATGCGGTTTCCTGGACAGGGGACGGGGGCGGGATCGGCCGCGATGGGGGGGCACAGGACAGGTTCCACCCTAGGACATTGCGTTCGTTGTGCAAGGGCCCACGAGGGGCTAGGCTGCGGAGCCTCCTTGCGTTCCCCCTTGCGTAGCTCTACCCACCCTAGGCGCCGCCCGCACCCCAGGCAGGCGGTCCTCTTCCTGGCCCTCTTGGGGTCAGCCTGCCGCATGCCGGCCCTGGAGCAGGCGCCGTTCCACTTCCTCGAGCCGGGCCATGTGGGCTTCGTCTACAAGCAGCCGCTCGCCAACCAGCACGAGCTCAAGGGGGACTTCGACGTGGGGCCCGTGCCCGACCCCCTCGGTGGGCCGCCGAACTTCTTCTTCGTGCACGACGAGGGCGAGGTGCTCGGCAAGTACGAGCTGGGCTTCGGCGTACGCGGGGCCGTGGCCCAGGACACGACGCTCGAGGTGGGCCTGGGCTACCGGCTCTACGAGATCGACGGGCTGCAGCCTGCGCCCGATCCGGCGATCCTGTTCCGCGTCGAGACGGTCGACTCGCTGCAGTTCTACATCGCCATGCGGCGCTACTTCGAGTCGCCGATCGACCTCGGCCCGCGCTGGCGCCTGTTCGCCGAGCTGGGCCTGTACCTGGTGCCGGGGGTCACGGTCGACTCCCAGCTGGAGTTCCTCACCACGGTCAAGCCGATCTCGTCCAACGGGGAGGCCTACCGGTTCCTCGGCCTGACCGGCGGAGCGGCCTACCAGCTGACCGATGCGCTGGTGCTCGAGGGCGGGCTGACCTGGGAGGAGCCGCTGGAGGACCTGGTGGTGGACCTGTCGACCTCGGTGGACTTCGGCGGGGGTCAGGTGATCGACGTGCCGATCGACGCTCAGCTCACGCCACGCGGGGCCGTGGGGTTCGTCTCGCTGACCTGGTACCCCTGAGGGGGTCCCAGGGCTGGGCCGCGGGCGCGGATCACGCCCCCGCGGGCATTTCTCCGTAGAAGGGGGCTCAAGCAGGGGCGAGGTGCGGCCGACAACAGGTCTGGCCCGACCGGGACCGAACCCCCACCCCGCCCCCCCCAATGAAGCCCCACCAGACGTCCCCGTACCAACAGAACGACATGGCCCTCGATGATCGCCGAGCCGAGGAACGCCAGGAACACCGCGTCCCACTGAAGCTCACCCTCGAGACGCCGGAGTTGACCGGGGTCAGTGAGAACATCTCGGGTGTCGGGGTGCTGTTCTTCACCGAGGGGACCCTGCGGGTCTCGGTCGAGATCGAGGGGGGCAGGACGCGCACCGGTCGCCTGGTCCGCGTGCAACGCATGAACCTGGGCTCGACCGGCTTCGCCGTCGAGTTCGACCCCGAATAGGCCCCTAGGTCGTATCCTGCGCCGGATGCGATCTCTGCGCCACCTCATCGCCGGCCTCGCCGCCGGACTGCTCGCCGCGTGCGGAGGCGGGCTCCAGGACGACGTCCCCGACGGCCCCTTCGCCGGCAGGGACGTCGTCGTCGTCGTGGTCGACACCCTGCGCGCCGATCACCTCTCCTTCGGCGGCTACCCGAAGGAGACCGCGCCCTTCCTGGCGCACCTGGCCGCCGAGGGCGCGGTCTTCCCGAAGGCCTTCTCGGGCTCCTCCTGGACGGCACCGGCGACGGCCTCGATGTTCACCTCCCTGCACCCCGACCACCATGGGGTCACGACCGGGCTGCACCTCTACGAGCGCCATGCCGACGGGGACGGCCTGCGCCTCAACCGGATCCCCTCGAGCCTGCAGACCCTGCCCGAGCTGATGCGCTCCGCCGGCTACCGGACCTTCGGCGCCGCCGACAACCCGAACATCAACGCCGAGATGGGCTTCGCGCGGGGCTTCGACCACTTCTCGGGGGGGCTCTACCGGGGCGCGGCGGCGGTCAACGCGGACGTCCTGGCTTGGCGCGAGGCCCTCGCGGCGGACGACCGCCCGGCCTTCCTCTACCTGCACTACATGGACCCGCACCGGCCCTACCACGAGCGCTCCCCTTATTATGGGCTCGCGGGGACCCGGGCCGCGATGGAGGAGCATCGCGCGAACGCCGCCGCCTACGACAGCGAGATCGGCTACCTCGATGCGCACCTGGCCGAGCTCTTCGCCGAGCTGGGCCTGGACCGCGGCGCCCTGGTGGTCCTGACGGCCGATCACGGGGAGGAGTTCGGGGACCACGGCAGCTCGGACCATGGGGTCACCGTGCACGAGGAGCTCCTGCGGGTGCCCTTCGTGTTCGGAGGCTGGGACGCCGGCGGGCGGCCCCACTTCGCCCCGGGGGAGCGCCTGGGGGCGGTCTCGACCCTGGACCTGCTGCCGACCCTGCGCGAGCTCGTCGGCCTGGACCCGGTGCAGGTCGAGGAGGGGCTCAGCCTCGCCCCGAGGCTCCTGGATCCGGGCCTGGGGCCCCCCGGGCAGCCGCGAACCCTGTTCGCTCACCGTAAATACAAGACCCCTGACAAGCACCGGGAGCTGTTCGCGGTGATCGAGGGGGACTGGCGATTGCAGGTCGACGTGGTCGGCATGGGGGTCAAGCTCTTCAACCTGCGGCGGGACCCCGGGAGCCAGGTGGATGTGGCGGGGCGGCACCGGGCGGTCACGCAGCGGCTCCTGGGGCTCCTGAACGAGCACCGGGGGCGGGCACGGCTCCACGAGCTGGAGTTTGCGCCGCCGCGCAGGCTCGGCGAGGAGGAGGCCGCGGGCATCGGGGACCTCGGGTACACGGACTAGGCCGCCCCGGGCCTCCTCCAGAGAACCTGGGCCCCGGTCGTGCGCCCGCGTCGCTAAGATCTCGGGTCCCATGGCCAAGACCCCCGAGCTGAGTCGCTTCCAGGACGAGCACGAGCGCATGCTGGAGATGCTGACCAGCTACCAGTGTGCCCTCATGGAGCAGGACCTGGGCCTGGCCAGGGGCTGCGCCGAGTCGCTCCTGTACGAGTTTCGGGTGCACCGTGGCGTCGAGGACGAGGTCCTGATGCCGCTCTTCCAGGAGCTGGGCCTCGAGGCCGAGGGCGCGCGCCTGGAGCTGTTCGCCGCGGAGCACGAGAAGCTCGGCAGGCTGGCGCTGGGCCTCGTGGACGAGGTGGGGCGCCTCGAGGGGCTGGACCCGGCAGGGCAGCGGGACTGCCTCGAGGGGATCGAGGCCGCCATCGGCTTCAAGCACCTCTTCGACCACCACACCAAGCGCGAGAACGCGGGGTTGTACCCGGCCCTGGGGGCTGCCGTTAGCGGCGAGCAGCTCGACGAGGTATGGTGCCGCATGGATGCGGTCGAGGAGCGGCTGCGCCTGGGCCTCGGTCCGGCGCCTGCTCCCGTCTCGATCCCCCGGACCAACGACCAGACTCTTTAGCGTTCTGCTGGCCCGCGGGTGCCCTGGCGTTTAGACTCGCTGCCAAAATTCAGTCCCCGTTCGGGGCTGTCTCTGTTCCCCCCAAGTCTTGATACCGAGCCGCGTGCTCGGCGGGCAAATGCTCAACGACTATCTACCGATCCTCATCATGGTTGGCGCCGTGGTGGGCTTCGGCATCGTGAACCTCGTGATCAGCGAGCTGCTCGGCGCGAAGCGCCGCGTGGTTGGCAAGGGTCAGGCCTACGAGTGCGGTCTGGCGCCGAAGGGTGACTCCCGGATGCGCATCTCGATCCACTTCTATCTGGTTGCGGTGCTGTTCATCCTCTTCGACGTCGAGTCGCTCCTGCTGCTGCCCTGGGCCATCTCGGCCAAGAGCTTGACCGCAGCGGGTGTCGGCGGGACCGTCTTCGCCGAGGTGACTGCCTTCGTCGTGGTGCTGGGCCTCGGGCTCGCCTACGTCTGGCGCAAGGGAGGTCTGACATGGGACAGGTAGGCCTCTCGGAAGCTCCGTTCAGCGAGAGCTTCGCCGCCACGCGGCTGGACTGGATCGTCAACTGGGCGCGCAAGAACAGCCTGTGGCCGATGCCGCTGGGCTTGTCCTGCTGCGGCATCGAGCTGATGGCCATGATCGGGCCGAAGTTCGACCTGGCGCGCTTCGGCGCCGAGGCCGCGCGCTTCACGCCGCGCCAGTGCGACCTCCTGATCGTCGCCGGCACGATGACTTGGAAGATGGCCCAGGCCGTGCGGCTGGTCTACGACCAGATGCCCGAGCCCAAGTGGGTCATGACCATGGGCGTCTGCTCCTCGACCGGCGGCATGTACGACAGCTACGCCGTCGTCCAGGGCGTCGACTCGATCTTGCCCGTCGACGTCTACGTGCCCGGCTGCCCGCCGCGGCCCGACGCGGTGATCGACTCGATCATCAAGCTCCAGCAGCGCATCCAGCGCGAGCGTCCGGTGAAGGACCTCATCGAGGGCATCCCGGACTACGCGGACGTCGGCACGGGGCACACGCTCCACCAGCCGAACCGCGCGGTTGCCCACAAGAAGCTGCCCGCTCTGCCTACGCGGCCGAGCCAAGACTAAGGGTTTCGCCATGACTAGTGAGAAGCAGGCCGCCACGCAGGCGCGCGTGGCCGCCGTCTTGACCGGATCCAATGGGGTCCAGGGTCTCGCGGTCGACGCGATCGGCATCGACCACGACGGGATGGTGTGCGTCACCGCGACCCCCGAACAGCTGCACGAGGTCTGCGTCCTGCTCCGGGACGCCCTGGGCTTCGAGTCCAACACCTTCGTGACCGCGCGCGACCACGGCGTCGGCCGCGAGCAGCGCTTCGAGATGTTCTATCAATTCCTCTCGGTCGCCCACGTCGACCGGGTGCGCGTGCGGGTGATGACCACCGGCGACGATCCCGAGGTGCCGACGATCACCGACCTGTGGCCGGGCACCTCGTTCAGTGAGCGCGAGTGCTGGGACCTGATGGGCGTTCGCTTCAGCGGTCACCCCGACCTGCGCCGGCTGTTGATGCCCCAGGGCTACGACCACCACCCGCTGCGCAAGGACTTTCCGCACGTGGGCATCGAGCCGGACAAGCTCTACAACCAATGGGACGAGGAGCGGCGTGCAGCTTTCGCCATCTCCGAGGCCGAACGCCTGGAGGGCAAGCGATGAAGAGCACGACCTTCGACTACCGGCCTGGCTTCGCCGACAGCGATGCGGACGATCCGCTCAGCGGTGAGACCATCGAGGTCAACATGGGCCCCCAGCACCCGGCGACCCACGGGGTGCTGCGCCTGGGCATGGACCTCGACGGCGAGACCATGGTGCGCGTCGACGCCGACGTCGGCTACCTGCACCGGGGCAAGGAGAAGACCGCCGAGAGCCTCGGCTGGGCCAAGTTCTTCCCGCACACCGACCGCCTCGACTACGTCCAGCCGCTGATCAACAACATCGGCTATGCGATGGCGCTCGAGAAGCTGGCCGGGATCGAGATCCCGCCGCGGGCCGAGGTGGTGCGCGTGCTCTTGATGGAGATCAGCCGCATCGCGGCCCACCTGATCTACCTCGGCACTTCGTCGATCGACCTCGGCGCGGTCACGATGTTCTTCAACACGTTCAAGGAGCGCGAGAACATCTACTCGATCCTGGACGCGTACACCGGTCACCGGATGAACAACACCTACGTGCGCATCGGCGGCCTGTACGCCGACGTGGACGAGAAGGTGGAGGGCATGATGCGTGAGTTCCTCACGCAGTTCCCGGCGCGGGTCGACGAGTTCGAGGGGCTGCTCACGGGCAACCGCATCTGGTACGACCGCAACCGTGACGTCGGCGTGATCTCCCCCGAGGAGGCCATGGCCTGGAGCCTGACCGGTCCGATCCTGCGCGGCAGCGGCGTCGAGTGGGACCTGCGCAAGAACGAGCCATACTGCGGCTACGAGACCTACGACTTCGAGATCCCCGTCGGCACCGTGGGCGACTGCTACGACCGGTACCTCGTGCGCGTCGAGGAGATGCGCCAGTCGTGCAAGATCGCCCTGCAGGCCCTCAACCGCCTCAAGGACACCCCCGGTGACGTGCTCGCCGAGGACCGGCGCTACATCCTGCCCCCGCGGACCAAGGTGATGTCCTCGATGGAGGAGCTGATCGCCCAGTTCAAGATCGTCACCGACCTGTGCCTGCCCAAGGGCGAGGCCTACGCCGGCGTCGAGTCCAGCAAGGGCGAGCTCGGCTTCTTCGCGATCAGCGATGGCACCGCCGATCCCGCGCGCCTGCACATCCGCGCGCCGGGGCTCATGAACGTGCAGGCCATTCCGCTGATCGCCGAAGGCCGCCTGCTCTCCGACATCGTGGCGATCATCGGTTCCTTGGACTTCGTGATGGGTGAGGTGGATCGCTGATGGCACTCCCAGAGAAACTGGTCGACGAGTTCAACGCCCTCGTCAAGAACTACCCCGCCGGCAAGGAGGGCAAGCGCTCGGGCCTGATCCCGGCGCTGCACCGCTGCCAGGAAGAACTCGGTGGGTGGGTGACCCCCGAGATCATGGAGGACCTCGCGGCCTTCTTCGATCTCGAGCCCGCCGAGGTCTACGGCGTGGCCTCCTTCTATCCCATGTTCCGGCTGACGCCCCCCGGCAAGCACGTGATCAAGGTCTGCCACAACATCTCGTGCGACCTCGTCGGTGCCCGGGACGTCCTGGCCAAGGCCAAGGAGCTGACCGGCGCCGAGGTGCACGGCACCAGCCCGGACGGCAAGTTCACCCTCGAGGTCGTCGAGTGCCAGGGCTGCTGCAGCACGGCGCCGATGATCGACCTCGACAACACGTTCCACGAGAACCTGACGCTCGACGAGCTCGAGCGCCTGATCGGAGAGTGCCAGTGAGCGGCTTCGAGACCTACCTGATGAGCCGCATGGCTCGCGAAGACAGCCACACCCTCGAGGGCTACAAGGCCCAGGGCGGCTACGCGACCCTCGAGCGCGTGCTCAAGGACATGCAGCCGAGCGAGGTGACCGAGATCGTCAAGGCCTCGGGCCTGCGCGGTCGTGGCGGCGCCGGCTTCCCGACGGGCCTGAAGTGGACCTTCATGCCGGACGCCTCGAAGGACCCGCGCGATCGCTACCTTGCGATCAACGGCGACGAGTCCGAGCCGGGCACCTGCAAGGACCGGGTGATCCTCGACGAGGACCCGCATGGCCTGATCGAGGGCGTCCTGATGGCCTGCTACGCCATGGGCTGCGCGGCCTCGTACATCTACATCCGCGGGGAGTACCGTCACCAGTACCGCCGGACCGAAGCCGCCATCGCCGAGGCCCGCGCCGCCGGCCTGATCGGCAAGAACATCCTCGGCAGCGGCTTCGACTGCGAGATCTACATGCACATGGGCGCCGGCGCCTACATCTGCGGTGAAGAGACCGGGATGATGGAGAGCCTCGAGGGCAAGCGCGGGCACCCGCGTCCGAAGCCGCCCTTCCCGGCCGGCTTCGGCCTGTGGGGCCAGCCCACGACGGTCAACAACGTCGAGACGATCTTCAACGTGCCGTTCATCGTCGAGCGCGGGGCCGAGTGGCACCGCTCGATGGGCACCGAGAAGAGCCCCGGCAACATCCTGGTCGGCATCAGCGGCAACGTGAAGCGCCCGGGCGTCTACGAGGCGCCCCTCGGCATCAGCGCCAAGACCCTGCTCGAGTCCCCGGACTTCGCCGGCGGCCTGCACGACGGTCGCAAGCTCAAGGCCTGGTTCACCGGTGGCTCGTCCACCGGCATGGTGCCGGGCAGCACGATCGACACGCCCATGGACCACGACGGCATGCAGTCGATCGGCGCCATGCTCGGCACCGCGGCGATGATCATGATCGACGACAGCCAGTGCGTCGTGCGCGCCATGGAGGTCGTCGCCCGCTTCTACGACCACGAGTCCTGCGGCCAGTGCAGCCAGTGCCGCGAAGGCACGCAGTGGCTGCACCAGATCTTCCGCCGCATCGAGCAGGGCAAGGGCCTGCCCCAGGACGTGGACATGCTGACGGCGATCGCCAGCGGCATGGCCCCCGGCAAGACCATCTGCGCGCTCAGCGACGCGGCGGCGATCCCCGCCAACCAGATGGTCAAGCACTTCCGGGCCGAGCTCGAAGAGCACATCCAGAGCGGCGGATGCCGCATCAACCACACCGGCAACTTCGCAAGGGGCGCTAGCGCTCCGACGGAGGTCCACGCGTGACCAAGATCACCCTGAACGGTCGCGAGATCGAAGTCGATGCCTCCAAGCCGCTGATCGCGGCCTGTGAGGAGAACGGCGTCGATGTCCCGCGCTACTGCTACCACCCCGGCCTGTCCCCCGAAGGCTCCTGCCGCATCTGCCAGGTCGAGGTCTCCGAGGGCGGTCGTCCGCCCCGGGTCGTCGTCTCGTGCCGCACGCCGATCACCGAGGGCATGGTGGTCAACACCGAGACCCCCGAGGCCCACGAGACGCGCCGGCAGTGCCTCGAGTTCCTGCTCAAGAACCACCCGCTCGACTGTCCGATCTGCGACAAAGCCGGCGAATGCACCCTGCAGGACTACTCCTTCGCGGAGGGCCAGACCGAGGGCAAGACCGAGGAGCCGCGCCGCAAGCTGGAGAAGCGCATGGACCTGGGCGATGTGATCGTCCTGGACCAGGAGCGCTGCATCCTGTGCACGCGCTGCGTGCGCTATCAGGAAGAGGTCACCAAGAAGCCCGAGCTGACCAACGCCGGCCTCGCCTCGAACACCTACATCACGACCTTCGGCGAGCGGCCGCTGACCGGCAACTACCAGGGCAACCTGGCCGACATCTGCCCGGTCGGGGCCCTGACGCTCAAGCAGTTCCGCTTCCAGGCGCGCGTCTGGAACCTGGAGAAGGAGTCCTCGATCTGCGGCGAGTGCAGCCGTGGCTGCTCGATCAGCGCCGAGGTGCTGCGCCGCAACGAGGTCAAGCGCATCCGGCCCCTGTTCGACGCCGACGTCAACAAGTGGTGGATGTGCGACACCGGTCGCTTCGCCTTCGAGCATTTCAACGACGCCGAGCGCCTGACCGGCGGGCTGGTGGCCTCCGGCGACAACCTGCTGGTCACGACGACCAAGGATGCCCTGGCCCGCGCGGCCGAGGTGCTCGGCACCGGTGGCAAGGCCGCGGTGGTGGGGTCGGCGTGGCTGAGCCAGGAAGAGGCCGCGGCCCTCGCGGCCCTGGCCGGAGCCCTGGGCACCAAGGCGGTCTTCGTCTCACCCGAGGCGAACGAGCTCAAGGACGACCTCTTGCACACCGGGGACCCGGCGCCGAACCGCCGCGGGCTCGAAGAGCTGGGCCTCAAGGCCGTCTCGGCCGCCGACGCGGCCGCCGCGGTCGCTGGCGCTGAGCTGGCGGTGCTGGCTGGCGAGCGCGTGCTGGCGGGCCTCGCCGACGAGAACCTCGGCACGGCCAAGCTGGTGACCTTCGACACGGGGCCGTGCCTGGCCGCCGGCGTCGAGGTCTGCCTGCCCGCCCCGTTCCACATCGAGAAGGTCGGGACCTGGCTCAACGTCGATGGCCTCGAGCGCAACCTGACCGTGGCGCGCAAGGCCCCGGCCGGTGTCGAGCCCCTCGACCGCTCGCTCAACACGCTCCATGCGGCGCTCGCCGGCGCGGGGGCCCAAGCCTGATGGACATGCTCATCTCAGTCCTGGTGATCCTCGCCAAGATCACCTGCATCTTTGGCGGCGTGATCACCTTGGCGGCGCTCACGACCCTCGCCGAGCGCAAGGTCTCGGCTTGGATCCAGTTCCGCCACGGCCCGAACCGGGTCGGTCCTTGGGGCATCCTGCAGCCCCTGGCCGACGGCGTGAAGTTCATCTACAAGGAAGAGCTCGTTCCCGACGGCGCCAACCAGGTGATGTTCTACCTGGCGCCGGCGATGGTGGCGATGCCCGCGATGATGGGCATCGCGGTGCTGCCCTTCGCGGCCGTCAGCCCGCTCTACCAGGACACGGGGCCGCTCGCGATCGCCAACCTCGACCTGTCCGTGCTGTTCATCCTGGCCTTCAGCGGCCTGTCGATCTACGGCGTGATCCTCGGCGGCTGGGCCAGCAACAGCAAGTTCAGCCTGCTCGGTGCCCTGCGTGCCTCGGCCCAGATGATCAGCTATGAGCTGGCGCTGCTGCTGTCGGTGGCCGCGATCCTGCTGATGGCGGGCTCGGCCAACCTGGTCGACATCGCCAACGACCAGCAGGGCAGCATCTTCAACTGGTACATCTGGAAGCAGCCCCTGGCCTTCCTGCTGTTCCTGATCGCGACCTTCGCCGAGACGAACCGCCACCCGTTCGACTTCGCCGAGTGCGAGCCCGAGCTGGTCGCCGGCTTCCACACCGAGTACAGCTCGATGCGCTTCGCCTTGTTCTTCCTCGGCGAGTACTGCGCGATCATCGTGATGTGCGCCATGACCTGCACCTTCTTCCTCGGTGGCTTCCACGTGCCCTTCTGGGCCGACGCGCCGTGGTTCGTGCAGGCCGGCATGTTCCTCGCGAAGATCTGCTTCTTCCTGTTCCTCTTCATCTGGGTGCGCTGGACTCTCCCGCGCTTCCGCTTCGACCAGCTGATGGGCTTGGGGTGGAAGACCTTCCTCCCGCTCGCCCTGCTGAACCTGTTCGTCACCGGCGCCCTCGTCGCCGCTGGGGTGTACTGATATGGCCATCGTCAAACGCAAGGAGCTCTCGATCGGCGAGAAGCTCTACCTGCCCGCCATCTTCCGCGGGCTCTCGATGACCTTCCGGCAGATGTTCAAGAAGCGCGTCACGCGCCAGTACCCGGAAGAGCCGCTGCCCGTCAATGAGGTCACCCGCGGTCAGCCGCGCCTGGCTGTCAACGACGACGGCACCATCCGCTGCGTGTCCTGCGGTCTCTGCGAGGCCGCCTGCCCGGCCTACGCGATCACGATCGACGGCCAGGAGACGGACCGCTTCATCGAGCGCGAGCCCGAGCGGTTCGACATCGACATGCTGCGCTGCATCCTGTGCGGCTTCTGTGAGGAAGCCTGCCCCAAGGACGCGATCCTGATGAGCGACGAGCTCGAGCTCGCCGACTTCTCCCGTGAGGCCCTGATCTACGACGTCGAGCGGCTCAAGCGCCCGGTGTCCCAGCTTCGCCCTCGCCTCGACTACGTCTACAAGGTGAACGAAAGGTGGTAACGACCCTCCTCTTCTACGCCATGGCCGCCGTGTCTGTCGCCTGCGCCCTCGGCGTGGTCGTCTCGCGGTCGCCCATGCAGAGCGTCCTGAACCTCCTCGGTTCGTTCCTGGCCCTGGCCGTGGTCTACCTGCTGATGGGGTTCCAGTTCCTGGCGACCGCCCAGGTGCTGGTCTACGCCGGCGCGATCATGGTCCTGTTCCTGTTCGTCGTGATGCTCTTGAACCTGACCGACAAGGAGCCGGCCCAGTCCTGGCTCATGGGGCTGTTCAACGGCCGCGTGCTGGGCTCCTTGGCGAGCTTCCTCGGCCTGGCGGCCCTGGGCATGCTGGCGGCCGGCGGCGCGACGTTCGAGGCCTTCGAAGGCGGGCTCGACGGCAGCCATGAGGGCGGCCTCGACCCGATCTACAGCGTGGCCGAGGTGCTCTTCAGCAAGTACATGCTGCCCTTCGAGGCGGCGTCGGTGCTGCTGCTCGCCACCATGGTCGGCGTGATGCTGCTCGCCAAGCGCGAGCGCGGCGAAGAGGACCTCGGACAAGGCGGAGGTGCGGCATGAGCATCCCCACGGAACACATCCTGATCCTGGCGAGCCTCCTGTTCTCGCTCGGCGCCCTGGGCTTCCTCCTGCGGCGCAACGTGATCGTTGTGCTGGCCTCGGTCGAGCTGATGCTCAACGCGGCCAACCTGACCTTCCTGGCGGGCAGCCGGGCTCACTCCACGTCTGACGCGCTCAGCATGGAGGGCCCCGTGTTCTCGCTCTTCGTGATCCTGGTGGCGGCCTGCGAGGCCGCGGTCGGGCTCGCGCTCGTGATCGCCTTCTATCGCCAGAAGCGGACGGTCGACCTCGAAGCCGCAACCGAGCTGAAAGGCTGACCGCCAAGGACCACCCCCCCCAATGGACAACAGTCTCTGGCTCATGCCCGCCCTGCCGTTCCTCGGCAGCATCGTGTGCGGCATCCTCCACGCCCTGACCCTGCGCCAGCGCAAGGCCGACCCGTCGATGGACGCGAGCGCGCCGGGCATCGGCGCCCTCGCCGCCCCCGTGGCCGTGCTGGCCATGGTCGGCTCCTTCATCGTTGCGGTGATGGCTTGGTCCAGCCTCAAGGGCCTCGACGTCGCCGCCCGCGCGGCGGGCATCGAGAGCTCGGTGTGGCACTGGATCGACCTCGGCCCCTTCGCGATCGACCTGTCGATGGTGGTGGACCCGCTGTCGGCCGTGATGATCCTGGTGATCACCGGCGTCGGCCTCCTGATCCACATCTACAGCTCCGGCTACATCAAGGGCGACCCGGGCTTCGCGAAGTTCTTCGCGTACCTGAACCTGTTCGTCGCGATGATGCTGATCCTGGTGCTCTCGAGCAACTTGGTCGGTCTCTTCGTCGGCTGGGAGGGCGTGGGGCTCTGCTCCTACCTCCTGATCGGCTTCTGGTACGACAAGGGCTGGCCGGCCGAGGCCGGGCAGAAGGCCTTCGTCGTCAACCGCATCGGAGACGCCTGCTTCCTGATCGGCGCCTTCCTGCTGGTGCGCCTGTTCGGTACCCTGGACGCCTCGGACATCGCCGCCAGCGTGATCACGCTGATCGACGACCCCGAGAAGCTGGGCACCATGGGCCTCGCGGCCCTGCTCTTGTTCGGCGGCGCCTGTGGCAAGTCTGCCCAGTTCCCGCTGCTGGTCTGGCTGCCCGACGCCATGGCCGGCCCGACGCCGGTCTCGGCCCTGATCCACGCGGCCACCATGGTGACCGCCGGGGTCTACCTGGTCGTGCGCCTCAACCCGCTCTTCGCGGCGGCCCCGACCGTGATGCTCGTGATCGGCATCGTCGGCGCGCTGACGGCCTTCATCGGTGCGACCAGCGCCCTGCGCCAGACCGACATCAAGAAGGTCCTGGCCTACTCGACGGTCAGCCAGCTCGGCTACATGTTCCTGGGCCTGGCGACCGGCGCCTGGGCGGCGGCGGTCTTCCACCTGGTGACCCACGCCTTCTTCAAGGGCCTCCTGTTCCTCGGCTCCGGCTCGGTCATCCACGGGATGCACCACGAGCAGGACATGACCAAGATGGGCGGCCTGAAGAAGCACATGCCCAAGACGTTCCTGACCTTCCTGGCGGGCGCTGCGGCGCTCTCGGGGCTGCCCCTGATGAGCGGCTTCTTCTCGAAGGACGAGATCCTGTTCAACGCCTTCGGCATGCACGGCGCCTACTACGGACTGTGGGCCGTCGGCTTGGTCTCGGCCATGCTGACCGCCTTCTACACCTGGCGCATGGTGGCGCTGACCTTCTTCGGCAAGGAGCGCTTCGACGTCGACCACGTGCACCCGCACGAGTCGCCGGCGACCATGTGGGTGCCGCTCGCGATCCTGGCGGTGGCCTCGGTCTTCGGCGGGCTCTTGAACCTGCCCGCCGTGATCTCGAAGCACCCGATCCTGCACACCTGGCTGCAGCCCGTGACCGAGAAGGCCGATGCCGTCTTCGTCGCGACGAACCACGTGCACGAGCACGCGAGCCACGCGGTCGAGTGGGGACTCCTAGGCCTCGGGGCCCTGGTCGCCCTGGTCTTCAGCCACCTCGGCTTCCGTCGCTACAAGGACGCCGGCCCGGCGCCCGACACGGAAGACGCGCGCCGCATGCCCGGCCTGACCGGCTTCCTCGGCGCCGCTTGGCGCCTCGACGGCCTGTACGAGGCGATCATCCTGATCCCCGTGCGGCTGATCGCCCAGGCCATCTCGGCCCTCATCGACAAGCTCGTCGTCGACGGTGCGGTGAATGGCGCAGGCGCCATCGCCCGCCTGATCGGCGACGACACCCGCAAGATGACCACCGGCAGCGTAAAGAGCTACGCCGTCTGGATGGGCTTCGGTGCGGCCGCCCTGTCCCTGCTCCTGATCTGGATCTGACATGGACTCCCTGACCGCACTGACCTTCCTGCCGCTCGTCGGCGCTCTGATCGTGCTGGCCATGCCGGCCGCGAAAGAGAAGGCCATCCGCCTCGTGGCCCTGGCCACGACCCTGGTCGTCGCCGTGCTGGGCATCGCGACCTACCTCGCCTTCGACGGAGCCTCGGCCGCCCTACAGGGCACCGTCGAGGCCGCCTGGTTCACCCTGCCGTACATCGGCGGGGGCGAGGGGGTGCCCGTGCACTTCCGCCTCGGGATGGACGGCCTCAGCGTGCTGATGGTCGGCCTGACCGCGGTGATGATGCCGATCGTCATCCTCTCGACCTACGGGCACATCCACACCCGGGTGAAGGAGTTCTTCGTCTGGATGCTGGTCATGGAGACCGGCATGCTCGGCGTGTTCCTGTCGATGGACCTGGTGCTCTTCTACGTCTTCTGGGAGGTGAGCCTCGTTCCGCTCTACTTCCTGGTCGGCATCTGGGGTGGCGCCAACCGCCTGTACGCGACGGTCAAGTTCTTCCTCTACACGGTCGCCGGCTCCCTGGTGATGCTGGTCGCGATCATCGCGCTGGTCCACATGACCGGCTCGACCGACATCGGCCGCCTGATGGAGATGGCGAGCAACACGGACATCGTGTCGCTCGAGAACCAGTCCTGGATGTTCTTCGCCTTCGCCCTGGCGTTCGCGATCAAGGTCCCCGTGATCCCGTTCCACACGTGGCTCGCCGACGCCCACACCGAAGCCCCGACCTCGGGCTCGGTGCTGCTGGCCGGCGTGCTCTTGAAGATGGGCACCTACGGCCTCTTGCGCTTCGCGATCGGGTTCTTCCCGATGATGGCGCTCCAGAACCGCGAGCTGTTCATGGCCCTCGGTGCGATCGGCATCGTCTACGGCGCCCTGCTCGCCATGGCCCAGACCGACATCAAGCGCCTGGTCGCCTGCTCGTCGGTCAGCCACCTCGGCTTCGTCGTGATGGGCATGTTCGCCCTGACCGAGACCGGCCTGCGCGGCTCGGTCCTGCAGATGGTCAACCACGGCCTCTCGACCGGCCTGCTGTTCCTGTTGATCGGGATGATCTACGAGCGACGCCATACGCGCGCGATCGCCGACTTCGGCGGCGTGGCCCTCTCGATGCCGATCTTCGCCTTCTTCTTCATCGTCTCGATGCTCTCCAGCGTGGGCCTGCCCGGGCTCAACGGCTTCGTCGGCGAGTTCATGATCCTCTTGGGCTCCTTCGAGGCCAGCCCGCTGTGGGGCACGATCGGCGTGACCGGCGTGATCTTCGGCGCGATCTACCTGCTGTCGGCGACCCGCCGCCTGCTCTTCGGGCCCCTGACCCGCAAGGAGAACGAAGAGCTGCAGGACCTGAACCTGCGCGAGGTCGGCCTGATGGTCCCCTTGGTCCTGCTCTGCGTCTGGATCGGCTTCAAGCCCAACGACTTCCTCAGCGAGCTCGACGGCTCGATCGATGCCCTCGTCGTGCGCATCGAGGCCGCCGAGACGCAACTCCAGCTGGACGAGACGGCCCTTTTCCTCGACGACTCGACCCCTGAACCGGCCGTGGCCCTCGTGGAGGCCGCCCAATGACCTTCCAATCAACCCAAGACGCCTTCGACGCCGCCTTCTCCACGGCGGCGCTGCCGGCGGTCCTGCCGGCGGTGATCCTGTCGGTCGGCGCGCTCTTGATGCTGCTGATCGAGATCGTTCCGGGCGCCCGTGCGAGCCGTCCGATCGTGGTCCTCGCGACCCTCGTCGGAGCGCTCTTCGCCAACTTCACGCAGCTCAGCGATCCCGCGGGGCCCGTGCTCGACGGCATCTACGCGTCGACCCCAGAGACCGCGATCTGGGGCATGCTGTTCGCCGCCGGCGCGCTGCTCGCCTGGGTCTACTCGATCGGCTACTACGGCGAGAAGGCGCGGCCCTTCCTGGCCGAGCACGACATGCTGTTCCTGTCGGCCCCGGCCGGCATGACCCTGATGGTCTGCTCCCAGGACCTGCTCATGTTCTTCGTGGGCCTCGAGCTCCTCTCCCTGCCGCTGTACGCGCGCGCCGCCTTCCGCCGCGAGCGCCACGACTCGGTCGAGGCCGGCCTCAAGTACTTCCTGCTGGGCGCCTTCGCCGCCGCGACGTACCTGTTCGGCGCGTCGCTGCTCTACCTGGCGACCGGCACCATCTCGGTGATGGAGCTGAAGATGATGATGGGGGACACCATCACCACCACCCCGGTCTTCCTGGCCGGCGCTGGCCTGCTCGTCGCGGGCATCTTCTTCAAGATCTCGGTCTTCCCGTTCCACATGTGGGTGCCGGACGTCTACGAGGGCAGCCCGACCCCGGTCACGACCCTGATGGCCACGGGCACCAAGGCGGCCGCCTTCGGCTTCCTGATCCCGATCAGCTTCCTGCTGCCGACCGAGGCCACGGGCCTGATCGCTGCGATCGCGCTCCTGACCATGGCCGCCGGCAACCTCGGCGCCCTGGTGCAGACCAACATCAAGCGCATGCTGGCCTACTCGGGCGTGGCCCACGCCGGCACGATCCTCTTGGTCATCGCTGGCTACCTGGCCTCCGGACGCGACGACGCGATCGGCGAGCAGGCCCTGCACGCCGCGCTCTTCTACCTGGCCGCCTACCTCTTCACGTCCACGGGCTCCTTCGGCCTGTTGGCCATGCTCGAGCGTGACGGCGAGGACCTGACCACGATGCGCGGCATCCGCGGCCTGGCCCGGCGCCGCCCCGCGGTCGCCGCCGCCATGACCCTGTTCATGCTGTCCCTCGGCGGCATCCCCGCGACCGGTGGCTTCTTCGGCAAGTGGTTCGTCTTCACCGTGCTGGTCCAAGAGGGCATGTACGGTGTCGCGATCCTCGGCGCTCTGATGAGCGTCGTGGCGCTCGGCTACTACCTGCGCGTGATCGTGAACCTGTGGATGGAGCCGCTCGACGAGGCCGACACCGGACGCGTCGCCCCGGTGACCCTGCCGGCCGGCATCGCCACCGCGGTCTGCGCCCTCGGCGTGCTGGTCCTGGGCCTGATGCCCGGCTGGTTCTTGGACCTGCTCGGCTAGGTCCAAAGGCACGGACTCGGCCCACCCGGGCTAGCGCAGGAGGGGGGGGCCGGCACGGCCGCGCCCCCCCCCCCCCCGGG
>JARGPD010000004.1:0-22519 GCA_029212845.1 Planctomycetota bacterium | reverse complement strand
GGGGGCGCTCGGCCGGGGCGTCGTTGTGGCCGGCGGGCCCCCTGCGCCTCGCCCCCCACCCCCCCCCCCGCGGGCCCCGCGGGCGGGCCCGCCCGCCGCCGGGGCCCCCCCCTCCTGCACGTTGCCACACGTCCCCAGTGCGCCGCGTCGATGCGCGTGGCGATCAGTACGTTTCGACGTTGACGAAGGTCCCGCCAGAGCCCTTGGCCAGGGCCTCGAGCACGCCGCCTGGCTGGCCACCGATGTTGACGCAGTGGAAGGCCACGCGCGCGTCGAGGTTGTACTTGGCGAGCCAGGGCGCGACCCAGGAGGCGGACTCGGTCTCGCCGTCGCACAGCACGACGATGGTGTCGTAGGGGATCTGGGTCGGGTGGGTGGTTCCCTCCACGATCCCGGGCAGGGCCACCCGCAGCCCGCTGTGCAGGTCGGTGCCGCCGTCGGGCTGGACGCGCTCGCCCCAGGTCTCGAGCTCCTTGAGGGTCTCGGGCGTGGCCGAGACCAGCTCGTTGCGGAACTTGTGCCCGGTGCTGTTGAACAGGACCACGCCGAACTGCGTCTCGGGGCCGAGGTCGCGCAGGGTGTACTGGAGCCGCTCCATGGCGTCCTGGAAGCGCGTGCGATTGCCCTCCTGGCGCTCGCGCATCGAGCCCGACCGGTCGATCAGGAACAGGATCCGGTCGGAGCTCGGGCGCAGGTCAAAGAAGGTCGCTTCGGTCTGCTCGGGTCGCTCCTGGGCCAGCTCGGGCAGCTTGCCACCGGCTAGGGCGGTCGTCCACCAGCGCGCCCAGACGGCGGGGTCGCGGCCGAAGTCGTAGCCGGTGAGCGTCTTGAGCGCGCGCTGGTACTCGGTGCAGACGCGCCGCGAGCCGCCGGTCGAACGCAGGGACCAGACGCCCAGCCCCTGGATCAGAAGCGGCACGATCTCGGCCACTTCGAAGCGCGGGGCCAGGGCCAGGGAGCGGCTGGCCTCGCGCCAGTCGGGGTGCTCGAGGCGCAGGCGCACGTAGTCGAACAGGCGCAGCTTCTTGGCCTTCATCCACGCGGCGAAGTCCTTGTCGGACAGGCCGTCGAGGTGCTCGGCGAAGACCTCGGGGCGCACCTCACCGCGCTCGAGCGCGCCGAGGAAGTAGTCGGTGACGAAGCGCTCGGTGCGTGGCTGTAGGATCTCGGTGGCGGTCATGCGCACGAAGCCATCGGGGTCGCGGCCGGCGGTCATGATCGCGACCAACAGGTGCGGCTCGACGCGGTCGGTGGCCAGGCGGCTTTCGAGGGCGCGCAGGGCGACCGCCCGCAGCACGGGCTCGTGGCGGTCGGGGAAGCTCAGGAGGTCGTAGAGCAGCCAGTCCTCGATCAGCTTGCCGCGTCCCGGGGTCAAGCGCGAGGCGAGCACCGCCTGGGCCTCGGCGCGGATGTAGGGCGCGGTCTTGGGGCGCTTGGACATCAGGCCCCAGCCCGCGGCCGTCAAGAGGGCGACGCGGGCCGGGACGCTGTCCTTGCCCCGCCCGGCGGCGTCTTGGCCGACGCGCTCGAGGATGCGCTCGTAGTCCTCCTTGACGCTCAGGGCGAGGGCGTCCCCGCGGGTGCCGTTCAGGTCGAGCCAGGCGACCAGGTCGTCCGCGTCGCTGCGCGGCGCCAGGGGCTCGCGGGGAGCCGTGGGACTCGCCACGGGCCCGGCTTGGGCGCCGCCAGCTAGGGCGAGGGCCAGGGCCAGGCCGGCCAGGACGCCGACATGGGGCTTGCGGCTGGGGCGCCGGTGGCGGGGCCCCGGGGGCTGTGTGGTGTGGTGTCCGATCAAGTGGTGCTCTTCGGTAACGGGGCTCCTACCGGAGCTCGAGCGCTGGGTTACCGCGTGCCGTCGGTGGGGGGGTCGAGGTCGAGCACAAGGTCGAGGAAGACGACTGGCTCCGGCGGACCCTCCCAGGCGTGGGTGCCACGCACGGCCAGGCTCGCGGCGCGCTCGCCGCCGGTCTCGACCAGGAGGTACTGGGGCGTGTCGACCAGCAGCGGAGCGTCGGAGTCGATCGTCAGCTCGGCGGTTCCGAGCTCGGTGCCGGCGGCGTCGAGGGCGGTCGCGACGAAGGTCATCGAGCGCGACTTGAGACCGGGCACCCGGTGGCCGGCGTCGTTGGCGATGGCCAGGGTCGCGCCGCCCTGGGTGCGCGTCGGCGTCAGCAGGAAGGCCTGGGCCAGGAACTCGGGGTCGCGCGGCGTGCGCAGGGTGTGGGCGCGGCCGGCGCGCTCGGGCGCGGTGTAGACCGTCCCGTCGTCGTTGGTGACGACCGCCATCGAGCGGGTGACCTCGGGCATGTGGCAGCCGACGCAGGAGCGGCCCGTGTCGGCCTGGCGCGTCTGCTCGAAGTCCTTGGCGATGCCGATCACCGGACCGACGTTGGTGCGGTGGCAGTTGATGCACAGGGCGTCGCGCGCAGAGCCCTCGAGGAAGCTCTCGCTCTGGCGCGAGGCGTGGGCGCCGCTGAGCTCGTTCTCGGGGCTCGACTCATAGGGGCCGAGCATGGCGCCGTCGGGGCCGAGGTGGCAGGTCTTGCAGGACACGCCGAAGTGGTGCGGGTTCTCCTCGTCGTCGGCGCGCGGGCGCAGCTTGCGGCCGACCTCGCCCTCGTGGATCGGCTCGGGGATGTGGCAGCCGTAGCAGGACGCCGGGCGGCGCTTGTACTTGACCGCTTCCTGGTAGCGCTCGTCGACCCAGGCCTGGGCGTGCAGGGTGGTGGCCCACTCCTCGGCGATCGCCTCGTGGCAGCTGGCGCAGCTCACGTCCTGCCAGCCCTCGAGGTGCGTCGGACGCCCGTCGATGGTGGTGGGCGCGGCGGGCTCGGCCGGGGTCTCGTCCTGGGTCGCGGGCGCATCCTGGGGAGCGTCCTGGGGCGTCGAGAGGGCCACGGTGGCGAGCAGGGCGGCGAGCACGAGGCCGACGAGGATCAGGAGGGGCTTGGGCATCGTTGGATCGGGCTACTTGTCGAAGACGTTGGTCTCGCTGGGGGAGATGCGCTCCTCGACGCGCTCGACCGTGAGGTCGAGGGCTCCGAGGTCCAGCTTGGGCTTTTTGCCGGCCTCGGGGACCGGTCGCTCGGCGGCCTTGGAGGGGTCGGGGGTCGGCTTGGCGTCTGGCTCGTTGCTGCTCATGGCGGGTCGGGAGGCTTCAGGCGGTCGGGGTGATCAGACCTAGGTCGTGCAGGTCGTGGAGGAACGTGTGGAGCTTGTCGCGGTGGGCGCTCGGCAGGTCCTGGGAGCTGCCGCCGCCGGTGAGGTCCTCGATCAGGCCGTCGACGGTGCCAGCTGCGGTGAGGGCGTTCAAGAGGGCGAGGGCGTCGGGGCTCAGCTCGACGAACTCGGTGGCCCCTGGAGCATAGGCCAGGATGCGCCGCTCGGGGGGCAGGCAGCCGAGCTCCTGGGCGGCCTCGGCCTCGAGGGCCGGCAGGTAGGTGCCGGTGAGGAAGTCCGGGCGGGCGGCCCGGGCGAGGGGGTGGGCCAGGCGGCGCACGGCCTCGGTCGCGCGGAAGGCCCGCTCGCAGGAGATCAGGCCGGCGGGCGCGCCGAGCTGGCCGAGGCTGCGCTCCTCGGTCGCGAGCTGGTCGCGGCGAGCGAGGCCGGCGGCGCGGCACTCGGCGATGAAGTCGTCGGGCGCGGTGCCCCGGGCGAGGTGCAGGAAGTAGTGACTCTTCTGCATGAAGTAGAAGATCGTGTCCTCATGGAACAGCGGCAGGGACTCGCGCAGCCCGGCCATCACCTCGTCGAACATCTCGGCCGCCTCGAGCTGGCTCATGCCGGAGCTCGCGCGGTAGTCGTGGTAGAGGGCGAGGTCGGCCTGGTCGTCGTGGACGATCTCGATGCCGTAGGTCTGTGGGTCGCGGAAGATCTCGGCGACCTCGTCGATGTGGAAGGTCTGCAGGCTGACCTCGCGGATCGGCCCGGGGGGAGTCGCGCCCGCCGCGTTCGCCTGCAGGAACGCGAGGGTCTCGCGGGCTTCTGCCACGGTCTCGCTGGGGAAGCCGACCATCGCGTAGAAGGTCACGCTGATGCCGGCGTCGTTGCAGTTGTTGGCGACCTCGAGGGTGCGCGCCGGGGACTGGCCCTTCTTCATCAGGCGCAGCAGTCGCGGCACCGCCGTCTCGAAGCCGAACAGCAGCTTGCGGCAGCCGGACTCGTACAGGTTGCGCGCGCCCTCCTCGGTGTAGGCGCGCGGCTCGACGCGCGCGTCGCACCACCACTTGATGTCGGCCTGGCCCTCGATCAGCGCGACCGGCAGCTCGGCGATCATGCCCGGCGGCAGGCAGTCGGTGACGAAGGTGAAGTTCGAGCGGCCGTAGCGGGCCTTGAGCTCTTTGACGTGGCTCACGATGGTCTCGGCCTTGCGCGTTCGGTAGCCGGGACCGATCACCGTCGGCAGGGTGCAGAAGCTGCACTCGCCGTAGTAGCAGCCGCGGTTGACGTCGTAGGGCAGCATGACGTCCGGCGAGAAGTAGGTCTCGAAGGGCAGGCCGTCGAAGTCCGGGACCGGCGCGTCGTTGAGCGAGACCGGGTGGGCGGCGTGGTTCTTGACCCCGCGCACCTCCCCAAGGGGGCCGCCGTGGTCGAACCAGCCGAGGGAGCCGATGCCCGACAGGTCAGCGCTCGGCCCGCCATCGCGCAGGGCCGTGCACAGGTCGGCCATGGGCTTCTCGCCCTCGTGGAAGACGATCGAGTCGAGGCAGGCCGAGAGGGCCGGGCGGCTGAGCAGCTTGTCGCCGATGTAGGCCAAAAAGCCGCCGCCGGCGGTCACGTGGCAGTCGGGCAGGGCCTCCTTGATCAGGCGCCCGAGGGTCAAGGCCGGGATCAGCTGGCTGCCGTAGATGATCGAGAGGCCGACCACCCGCGGGGCGCGCTCGACGAGCCGCGGCAGGACCTCCTCGCGGAAGTAGGACAGGTAGGGGTTCTGGTCCTCGTCGCGGGTCGCCGCCAGCACCTCGTCCGAGCGCTCGATCGAGTAGCGCATGGTGAAGTTGTGGGCGGTCAGGCGCGTGGGGAACCAGGCGGCCGAGACCACGCGCAGGGCGTGGAACAGGGTGCGCGCCGCGGGCACGTACTTGCCCGGATCGAAGAAGTCCTCCCCGCGTAGCACGGCCTTGGCGTCCTCGACACGGGCGCTGAGGGCGTGGCCGCTGACCGCCGTCTCGGCCGCCGCGCGGAAGGCCTCGAGGTCGCCGAAGTCGAGCTCGTCCCGGCCTTCGAAGCCGCCGATGGGCATGCGCGCCTCGACCCGCCGTACGGCCCAGCGCAGGTAGTCCGCCGAGAGGAAGCGGTCGTAGGACTCGACCGCCTGGTCCTCCAGCTGGACGTCGTCGAAGCCGGCCTCCTGCAGCCAGGCCTTGATGCACGGCAGGGCCAGGTAGGGCTGGGTGAAGTGCGCCTGGGGCGGGAAGATCAGCTGGATCGGGAAGTGGGTCATCAACGCGGGGGCACGGTGGGGGAGCCGCCTTGGGGGGCGGGGCGGCGACGCAGGAGGGTACCCGCTTCGAGGCCGGTCAGGTGGTCGAGCAGCTCTTCGCGCGAGACGCCCAGCTCGCGGAGTGCGGGGGCGGCCTCGTCCTCTTCGAGCTGTAGGAGGCGCAGGAGTCGTACGAGGTCGGGGGCCAGGCGTTGGGTCAGGACGCCAGCTTCCCCGGCGCTGATCGCGTAGGTGCCGGGGTGTGGCGCGGGCCGGTCGCCCCCGTGGGTGAGCCAGGCGTCGAGCTCGGTCAGGTCATGGCCGAGCTCGAGCAGCTCGGCGCACAGCTCGAAGTCGCAGCCGGGGCCGAGGGCGCGCCCGGCGCCGGGCCCGCGGGCGGCGGCGCGCACCTTGGCCTGCTCCCAGGCGAGGGTGTCGTCGAGCAGGTCGTCGCGCCGGGCGCGGGCGAGGCCCTCGAAGCTGATGCCCTCGGCGCGGGTGCGGCGCCAGGCGTCGAGCGGGTCCTCGCCGGTCAGGTCGCGCCAGACGGCGACCGAGCGCGGGAAGCGCATCAGCAGCGCCGGCAGGGACTTGGCGATCGACGCCAGCTCGGCCAGGTGCGCCTCGCCGCCGGGCTGGGCGGTGAGCAGGCTCCAGGTGGAGAAGAGCGTCGGGTGGGCGTCGATCAGGGCGCGCTCGGGCGCACCGAGCCCGGCGCCGAGGGCCATGTCGGGGGCGATGCCCTCGACCGGGCGGCTGGCCGCGGCCTCGTCCTCGCCGAGCGCGCAGCCGGGCTGGGGGTTGACGAGGTGCAAGGACAGCTGGGCCGGGGCGCGCAGGCTGGCCTCGAGGCACAGGTCGAGGGTCGCGCGCAGGTCGGCCTCGTCCTCGCCGGGCAGGCCGAGGATCAGGGACAGGATCGGCATGATGCCAGCCTGGCCGAGGGCGGCGATGCGCTCGAGCATCACCGCGGGGTCCTCGGCGGCGTGCAGGTTCTTGGAGGCGCGCTGGCGCACCGCGGCCGAGGCGGACTCGATGCCGAGCAGCACGCGGTAGCAGCCAGCGGCGCCCATACGCTCGATCAGCTCGGGGTCCAGGTGGTCGATGCGCGCGCGCACCTCCCAGGGGAGCGGCGCGCGGCCGGTGCGCTCGGCGCGGGCGAGCAGCTCGTTGCACAGGTCCCAGGCGTTGGCGCGGTTGGCGCCGAAGATGTCGTGGCAGAGGTAGGCCGAGCGCGCGCCGTCGAGGTGCCGCAGGGCGTCGAGCTCGTCGCACAGGCGCTCGGGCGAGAGGCAGCGCGAGCGACGACTCCAGAAGCGCGGGATCGAGCAGAAGCTGCAGTCGAAGGAGCAGCCGCGGCCCGAGTCGACCGGGACCAGGCCGTCCGTCGAGCCGGTGATCGCCTTGTAGTCAGCGAGCGGGGGCAAGAGGTCCCAGGCGGGCGGCGCGACCTGGTCGAGGTCGTCGAGGGGCCTGGCGTCGGGCTCGCGGTGGATCGCGCCGGCGGCGTCGCGCCAGGTGAAGCCGGCGAGGCCTGCGAAGTCGAGGGTCGGGCCGCGGCGCTCTTCGCCGAAGAGCTCGGCCAGCGGCAGCTCGCCCTCGCCGCGCAGCACGGCGTCGATGAAGGGGAAGCGCTCGAGGACCTCTCGGTCGACCGCCGAGACGCCGGGGCCGCCCAGGAGGATCGGCAGGTCGGGCGCCAGATCGCGCACCTCGCGGGCGATGACTAGGGCGATCGGCAGGGTCGCGCCCATGGTGGAGAGGCCTAGGCACCAGGGGCCCGCGGCGTCGATGCGGGCCAGGAGCAGGCGCGCAGAGGCGGTGCCGAGGCCGTCGCCTTCGGGCAGGTTGCCGGCCGCGAGGCGGTGGGCGAGGTCCTCGAGGCGCACCTCGGTCCCGCGCTCGCGCAGCCAGCCCCCGAGGCGCAGGAGCCCCGGCGGTGGCATCGAGTAGCCGAAGGTGTCGGCGTGGGGTGCACTGGCCAAGAGGAGGCGCATGGACACCATGATGGGCGCTGGACGAGGGCCGCACCAGCCACTTCGAGTATCCTTTGCGGGCCCCCCTCGATGGTCCGGACCCACGGCTCGACTGCACCCAATATGAAGCCCTTCAAGAACGCTCCCGTACTCCTCTCCGGTCTCTGCCTCACCCTCGCCGCTTGCAGCGGTGACGACAGTGGGGTGGCGACCTTCTCGCCGATGCAGACCCAGCAGGCGGCCCTGACGTCGTTCACTCCCGTGGTGACCGGCGACTGGGCGATCTACCGGGCGGACGAGGCCACCACCGGCGCGGGCACGGACCTCGACGGGGACACCGACACCGACGGCGTCGTGACCTTCGCGGTCTCGCTGCTGAACGGCGTCCAGCACTCGGCCAACCTGCAGGCCGACGAGGCCCACCTGATCGGTAGCGACGCCTGGCTGGTGGTGGACGAGGCCAAGACCGGCATCGACCACAACGGCGTCGGCGGCGCGGTCGACGTGGTGCTGATGCACTGGGTCGTCGACAGCGAGGTGGACCCGGTCTACGTGGCCGACGTGGCGATCGGCGGCAACCTGACCGCCGTGGCCGTGGATGAGCGCATGTACTTCGCGACGCCGGCCTCGACCGGGGCCGGCACGACCAACCTCGCCTTCGTCGACACGACCGCGCCCGCGACGCCGGTCGTGGTCGCGGGTCCCGGCGGCGGGCTCGACTCGGGCAGGATCCACGGCGAGCGCGACGGGCTCTTGCTGCTGACCTTCGACGAGAACACCGACGGGGACCTCGACGGCGACGCCGACGGCACCGATAGCTTCGTGCTGGGGCTGCTCGACGGGACCGATGTGGCGGCCATGGTGTCGCTCACGAGCCTGGGGCTGCGCAACACCAGCGCGCCCTTCGACGCCGAGATCCTCGACGTCGCCGGCGATGGCACCCCGGACGAGGGCTGGCTGATCGCGGTGCTGGTCGACGAGGCCGCCGAGGGTGCGGACCTCAACGACCCGGCGCTCTTCCACGCCAACTGGCTGCCCGCCCAGTGCGGCGCGGCGGCGGACGGCGACCAGATCGACGAGGTGCTGCACTACCTCTACTTCGGCCACCCGACCTTCGGCACGGGCGCAGTCAACACGGGCCTCGTGGGCCGCAACAAGGCGCTGGTCGTCGACGGCGAGTACGTGGCGACGATCTCGCCCGAGGACGAGCAGGGCTGCGACCTGAACCAAGAGGGGCTGGCGGGCGACCTGTTCGCGCGCTGGTGCGAGGCCGTCGACCCCGCTCTGGGCTCGATGGGCGTCTTCCCGCCGACCGCCGCGACCCTGATGGATGCCCTCGTCGCCGGTCCGGCCGGCGGCTCCTTCGGCCTGGTCAAGCTGGACGGCAAGCTCGTCGCGCTCGTCGACGAGCTGACCGACGACCAGGACCACGACGGCGACGGGGCCAAGACGAGCCGCCTGCTTGCCTTCGTCGAGGACCTCGGCAGCGACATGGCCTGGGACTATGACCTGATCGACCCCTCGCTCGGGCCGAAGAAGGTGCGCGTCGACTGGATGGCGGCCGAGCCCGAGATCGACCGCCTCGGCGTCGGCGTGAGCGAGGCCCAGGAAGACCTGAACCTCAACCTCGGCTGCAGCGGCGTGCAGATGAAGGACGCGGACAAGACCGACCAGGTGCTCGGGTGGCTGCACTTCGAGACCGCCGGCCTGGTCGCCTACGGCCTCGGCTTCGCGGCCGATCCGTTCAACAACGGCACGACCCTCGCCGGCGGCAACATCTACTTCCGCTTGGACGAGGCCGGTGACAACGTCGACTTCAACGGCGACGGTGACAAGAACGACGTGGCCCTCTCGCGCTTCGCCCTCGGTGTGGCGTCCTGCGCCAGCTTCATGTCGACCCTCAACGGCGACGTGGGCCCGGCCCTCTTCAGCGACAACCAGCGCGGCGCCGTCTTCTTCTTCGACGAAGCCATGGCCAACATCGACGCCAACGGCGACGGAGACAAGACCGACGACGTCCTGCGCTGGTTCCGGTTCTTCTAGCGGGCCCTGGCGCAGGGGGGGGCTCCCCCTCTTGACGTTCTGGGGGTAGGATCGGAGGGTTGGCCCGTGCCCACTCGCACACGGTGCGGGCCGCCCTTCGAGTGCCTCGCTCCCGAACCCCACAACTTCCCATGCGCTTGCTCCCCACGCTGCTCGTCACCGCCGCCTTCAGCCTCTCCGCCCAAGCCCAGGTCGGCGTGCTGATCACCGAGTCCCCGGACCTCTCGCCCCTAGGCTACACCAGTGACTACGGCTCCACCGTCGCTGGCATCGGTGACGACCAGGACAGCGGCACCGCCGATATCCTAGTGGGACAGCCCCTGCCGCACGCCGTCGCGGCCTACCTGCGCGACGGCCGGACCGGCGCGGTGCTGCACAAGTTCACCAGCCTGCACGGCGGGCCCTCCACGGTGAACCGCTTCGGGAGCGCAGTCTCAGGACTGCCCGACGTGACCGGCGACGGCCGGGACGACCTCCTGATCGCCGGCTACAAGGAGTCGATCTCTGGCGGCGGCGCGACGGGGCGCGTCTACGTCTACGAGCGCCCGCTGCCCGGCGGGACACCGACCCTGCTGCACGAGCTGACTCCGCCCGCGGGCAGCAACCTCTACAACTTCGGCTGGGACGTCGAGGGCATGCAGGACGTGGACGGCGACGGCTTCGGCGAGGTGCTCGTCGGCCAGCCCGGCGCCCAGTACTCCAGCATCCAGTACGACGGCCACGCCTTCCTGTACAGCGGCAAGACCGGCGCCCTGCTGCGCACCTTCTCGCACCCCGACGTCAGCCTGCCGAGCACCCGCAGCTTCGGCCAGTCGGTGGCCGCGGTGCCGGACGTGGACGGTGACGGGCTCGACGACGTCGCCGTGGCGGCTCCCTTCGTGCCCGACCTGTGGGGGACCTACACCAACCTCGGCGTGTCGGTCTTCAGCAGCGCCACGGGTGCCTTGATCCGCAAGCTCGACCCGGTCGACCCGTGGGTCGGGGACTGGGGCATCAGCCTGGCGGGGATCGAGGACCTGAACGGCGACGGCCGCGGGGAGCTGCTCGTGGGGCACCCTGCAGGCGTCGGGCGCGTTCACGTCTTCTCGGTGATCGACGGGGTCGAGCTGGCAGCGCTGAGCTCACTGGTCCCCGACGCGGTCGTGGACAAGCGCTTCGGAACCAGCGTGTCCGGCGCGGGCGATGCCAACGGCGATGGCGTGGCCGACATCCTCATCGGTGCGCCCGGCGAGTGGAACGGCGGCTTCCAGCGCGGCCGCGCCTACGCCTTTAGCGGCGCGGACTTCTCGCTCTTGAGCGTGCTCGAGGTGCCCCAGCACTACTCCCCCGGGCAGGGCTGGACGTCGCGCCTGGGCCAGGCGGTGAGCCTGATGCCCGACGCCAACGGCGACGGCAAGGCCGAGTACCTGGTCGGCGCGCCGAACCTGGTCGTCCCGGGCACGCCCGACGGGGTCACCTTGACCTACTTCTGCGAGACCGAGGTCCTGTCCAAGGTGGCGGTCGAGCTGGGGAGCCCGGCCAACCCCGACGTCCTCGGCTGGTCCGGCCACCCGATCCTGGGCGAGGCGCTTTCGGTCCAGATCGACCATGCGAGCTTTGCGCCGACCGCCGTGGCGGACGTGGTCCTGGTGGCCGCGGGCAGCGCCAGCCTGCCCCTGCCCGGAGGCACCCTTTTGGTCGACCCCGCCGCCCTGCTGCTGGTCCGCGTGGCCGCCCCCGGCGCGCCCGTCCCCCTGGCCCTGCCGGCCCTGTGCGACCTGGCCGGGATCCAGGTGTTGGTCCAGGGGGCCAGCCTCGTGGGCAGCGACTTCTTGGCCACGAACGGCCTGGTGGTGACCCTCGGCACCCAGTGATGAGGGGGGGCGCGCCCCTTGGTGCCTACCAGTGCGCCCCGGCCCCGGTGCGCGGCGGCGGGCTCTGCATACCGACCAGGAACTGCTTGGCGGCTTCTTCGCCAGCGGCGTAGCGGGCTTCGCCGGGGGGGTGCTGCTTGACGATCTTGCGGCGCAGCTTCATCGCGGCGCGCTGGGCTTCCTTGCCGTTGGTGTCGAGGTGCGCGATCTTGGCCTGGCCGCCGCGGGACAGGGCCAAGCGGATGCGGTCGGTGGCCGCGACGCGGAAGCGCTCGAGGAAGCCCTTCTTCAGGCGCACGCGCTCGATCGGCTGTAGGCGTGTGAACCCCCGCCGCCAGGTCTCGCGCTCGGAGATCAGGAGCACGTGGTTGAACAGCAGCTTGTTGGCACGCATCGAGAGTGCCTTCTTCGGCACCGCCCGGTTGATCAGCTCGTCGAGGTAGTCCAGCTCGCGGTTGGCCTTCAGGTCGCTCACCAGCTGCCAGTGGCGCTCGTCGACGAAGCGGTCGGCGCTCATCTCCCAGTAGAGGTGGCCGAGGCCCTTGGTGCGGGCGAAGCGCACCAGGTGGTAGGGCACGAAGTGGTTGTGGGCGATCGTGTCCGCGGCCAGGTGCGAGAGGTAGCCGAGGGCGAAGGCCTCGACCACGGGGTCGCCCTCCTCGGTAGCTCGGAAGTCATCGACGATCGTCCAGCGGTGGCAGTGGTTGTAGTGCCCGCCGAAGTTCTTGATGTTGATGATGTCGGCCGCGAGGTTGCCGTACAGGTAGGCGGCCCGGTGCTCCTCCAAGAGCTCGGCCACGTGGGAAGGTAGGAGCTCGCGGCGTCTGCGCAGGATGCGGCCGGCGAACTCGAGGTGCGTGCCTGGACCCCAGCCCATGGCAAGCAGAACCGCGACGAGCGCGAGGGACGGGATCCAGATTGCCATGGCCTATGGATAGGGCATGCCCACCCCGGCCACAAGCATTGCGCCCAGGGTTCCGTGTAGGAAGCGTGTCGCGTCCCAGGGATGCCGGGGCTCCGCGCTGGGTCCGCCCCGGCATGGCTGCGTCCGCAAGCAGGCTCCGACAGTGGCGCCTGGGACCCGAGCGCTTGGTGTTCTGACAACCAGCTGGGCGCCCTCGGTCGAGAGTCCACCCTCTAGAGGTCTCGGCGCTGAGGCCGAGCCTGGAGCGTGAGCTCGCAGGGCCCCTCGACCCGAGCCGCGCCAGTCGAGGCCAGGCCCGGGACAGGCCGAGGCCCTGCTCGCTCCGGGCGGTGGAGCGAGCAGGGCCTCGATGGATCGCCGTGGGAAGTGCCGGTCGGCCTAGGTGAGCAGGGCTGCAGCCTCGGCCTCGATCTCGGCGATGCGGTTGCCGCCGAGGGACTCGATCACGTCGGCGGCGGTGTAGTCGCTGCCATCGGCGCGCAGGAAGCGTTCGACCTCGGGCAGGCCGTCGCCGGAGGTGATCAGGGGCAGCTCGGAGTAGCCGTCCTTGCGCGTCTGGCCGTAGCCGGCGGTGGCCATCAGGCCGTTGCAGACGCACAGGCGGCCCACAGCGTCGGCCTCGTCACCACCCTTCTTGACGTAGTCGCCGAGGGGCTCGGAGGGGCAGCGCCAGACAACCTTGCCGTCGTCCATGCGGTGGGCGAGGCGCAGGTAGCTGAGGTCGCACAGGGGCGGCCGGTCGGGCTTGGTCTCGAGGCTCATCGTGTCCTCGTGGGGCAGCACCTTGAAGGGGAAGCCGGTGGGCGAGGCCTTGGCGCTGGTGTGCACCCGCGGAGGGTTCTTCGAGAGCTTGTCGCGCACGCGGGCGAGCACCGAACGACGGATCGTCGGGTCCATGCCGGACTCCTCGCAGAAGGCGAAGGCGGTGCCGACCTGGATGCCCTGGGCGCCGACGGCGATCGCCTTGGCGAGGGAGTCGGGGCGCGCCTGGCCACCGGCGAGCCAGAAGGGCAGGCCGAGGGCGGCCATCTCGGCCGGGTCGACCACGTCGCGCTCGCCGTAGACCGGCTGGCCCTTCTCGTCGAAGGTCGGGGCGCCGCGGGGCGGGGCGTTGTGGCCGCCGGCGGTGGGGGCCTCGACGATGAAGCCGTCGACGGGACCGGACGCCTTGCGCATCAGCATGTTGGCGAGCGGCACCGACGAGACGATCGGGAAGAAGGCCGGCTTGGCCGTGGTGGGGGCCTCGCCGTGGAACAGCACGCCGGGATCGTAGCGCATCGCGAGGCGCTCCCCGGCGGCGCCGCTGACGGGCACGGTCAGCTCGCAGGCCTCTCCCTTCGAGATGGACTCCATCACGCCGGGGATCGAGCGCGGGATGCCGGCGCCCATGATCACGCAGCTGACGCCAGCGAGCAGCGCGCCGTGCAGGGACGGCAGGGTGGGCAGCTGGATCTTCTCGAGGTAGTTGATGCCGACCTGGCCGTCGTGGCCTTCCTTCGCGAGGAAGACCTCGACGAAGTTCGCGGCGACCGTCAGCTCGAGTGAGCGCACGCTCGGCTCGAGCACGGGAATCGGCGAGGGGCGGAAGGGCGCGTCGGCCTCCTTGCCACCCGGCACGAAGTAGCGCTCGAGCACGCGCTCGGCGACGCCGGGCACGGGCAGGGCCGCGAGGGCGCGGCGCATGTGACCACCGATGTCGCCCAGCTGGAGGCGCCGCGCGAGCACGGCGTCGAGGGCGGTGCCAGAGACCACGCCGAGGTGGCCGGAGCTCGAGACCGCGCGGGCGAGGCGCCAGCTGGAGATGCTGGCACCCATGCCGCCCTGGATGATGCGGGGGAGTTTCATGGTGGTTCGGGCTCGGTTCTCGGGGCCACGGGTGCCGGCGCCTTGGACGGTGCGGGCCGGCTGGGGACTGCGCTCTGGCCCGCTATTGCGGAGCCGAAAGTCGCTTTTTCAGGCCGCGATTCTACTCCTTTTCGGGGGGCAATAGGAGCGCGGAGTCATGGGGGGCAGACCCGCGCGCGGCCGGCGGTGCGCTCGACGACCTCGCGCTCGAACTCCTCCAGGCGGTCGAGGGGCACCACGAAGGTCGTGCGCACCCCCTCGCCATAGTCCGCATGGGCCGCTTCGGCCTCGCAGGCGCGGGCCACGGAGTCGATCGCGCCGGAGGCTTCGTAGGGAAATTCCAGGACCAGGTGGCGCCGCACGCGCACCTCGCGCAGCTCGGCGCGGTCGAGGGCCTGGCCCGCGGCGCCCCCGTAGGCACGGATCAGGCCGCCGACGCCGAGCTTCGTGCCGCCGAACCAGCGCGTGACCACGCAGGCGAGGCCCGTCACGCCGTGGCCTTCGAGCTGCCGCTGGATCGGGGCGCCAGCCGAGCCCCCGGGCTCGCCGTCGTCCGAGTTGCGCGTCTGGAGCCCCTCGGGGTCCAGGATCCAGGCGAAGCAGTGGTGGCTGGCACCCTGGAACTCGGACCGCACCGCCTCGAGCAGGGCTTCGGCCTCGGCCTCGGTGCTGACCGGGGCGAGGTCGGCCACGAAGCGCGATCCCTTGGTCTTCTCGGGCTCGAAGCGCGAGGGGCCTGCGATGGTGAGGTAGCGGGTCGGCGTCGCCATGGCGCGAGTGTAGCGGCTCGGCGGCGGCGGCGGGCCTTGGCTGGCCCTTGTCGGGCGGCGGCCCGACTCGCGGCGGCGCTGGGCTCAGGTGCCCTCGAGGAGGATCGCGCCGGCGATGACGAGGATGCCGATCGTGAGCATGGCCAGGGCGAAGAACCTGCGGCTCTTCTGGACCTGCTCCCAGGCGTGCTCGTCGAGCCAAAAGCGCTCGCCGCCGGCGTCGATCAGGACGCGCCGGCGGATGAGGCTGCGCACGGCGAAGCTCTTGCGGATGCGCAGCTCCTCCAGGGGGCGGGCCGAGTCGGGGTCGAGGGCGGCGAGCTCGCGGCAGCGCTCGGCGGCCCTGCGCTGCTGCATGACGATGATGGCTCCAGCATTCATTGGGACAGGCTACCGCGCCCGGGCGAATCCCTTCACAGCTTGTGCCCACGGGCCGTTCGGCGCGCCCGGGCCGCTGTTAGATTGTCGCGCCGCGCATGTCGAAGTCGAACGCCAACCCCGATCCGGACCGCCAGGCCCAGCGCACCTACGCGGTCGTCTGGCTGGCGAACTTCTTGGCCGCGATCGGGATGATGAGCTTCATCCCCTTCTTCCCCAGCTACCTGAAGCACCTCGGGGTCGAGGCCGACCTGGTGCCGATCTGGGCCGGCGCCTGCGTCGGAGCCGCGCCCCTCGCCGCCGCCCTGATGAGCCCGATCTGGGGCGCCCTCGGGGACCGCTACGGCCGCAAGCCGATGGTCCTGCGGGCGCTGGTCGGCATCGTCATCTTCGTCGGCGCCATGTCCCTGGCGACCACGCCCCTGCAGCTGTTCGCCCTGCGCATCGGCCAAGGTGTCTTCTCGGGCTTCCTGCCGCCGTCGGTGACCCTGGTGACCCTCTCGTTCCCGGCCGGACGCCAGGGCCGCATCGCCGGCGGCCTCCAGGCGGCCATGGCGGGTGGCACGATCATCGGCCCCCTGTTCGGCAGCTTCTTCCGCTCGACCTTCTCGCCCAACCTGCTGTTCCTTGCGACCGCCAGCCTCTGTGCCATGGCGGCCCTGCTGGTGCTGCTCTTCACCCGCGAGCCCGAGGGTGAGGACGCCGCCAGCGGCGGCTCCCTCGATGGCCCGGGCGGCGCGGCCGTGCTGGTCGACGTCTTCCGCCGGCTCGGCTCGATGCTGAAGAAGCCACGCATGGGGCCCGCGCTGCTGTTCCTGTTCGCGGCCCAGTTCGGCATGGGCGCGACCAACCCGCAGCTCGAGCTCTTCGTCCAACAGCTGCACCCCGCCTGGACCCAGGCCCAGGTCACGACCCACACCGCCTGGCTCTTCTCGATCATGGCCGTGTCGGCCGTCCTGACCATGCCCCAGTGGGGGCGCATCGGGGACGAGCGCGGCCACGGTCGCGTGCTGATCGTCTCGGCGCTCGTGGCCGGGCTCTCGATGTTCGTCTCCGGTGCGGCGCCGGTCTTCCTGGTGCTGCTGCTCGGTCGCCTGGTCCTGGGCCTGTTCGGCTCGGGCTTCGCGCCGGCGGCCTTCGGCATCGTCGCCGGGGTCACGCCGCGTAGCGAGCAGGGCGCGGCCAACGGGGCGGTCTTCAGCGCGCGGGCCCTGGCGATGGCGATCAGCTCGATGGTCGGCGGCGCGCTGGTCTCGGTGATCGGCATGCGCGGCTTGTTCCACGCCGCGGGCGCGCTCCTGTGCCTGCTGGCGATCTTCGGCTTCAAGCGCATGTGGCGCCCGGCCACCCCGGTCCAGTAGCCTCGCCACATGCCCGCCACCCCGATCCTGCACGTGGACGCCGAGTCCGGCTTCTCCGGGGGCGAGGTTCAGGTCTTCCACCTGATGCGCGGCCTGCGCGCGCGCGGCTGGGCCAACGTGCTGGTCGCGCCGCCGGGCTCGGCCGCCGCCGAGCGGGCCCTGGCCGAGGGCTTCGACGTCGAGCCCTGCGCCATGCGCTCGAACCTCGACCTGGGCGCGGTGGTGCGGCTGCGCGGCATCTTCAAGCGGCGCCTCGCGGGGGCGGGAGTCGTGCACCTGCACACCGGCCGTGCCACGAGCTTGGGCTCGAAGGCGGCGCTCGGGCTGGGCGCGGCGGTGGTGACCACCCGGCGCATGGACCGACGCGTGCGCCGCGGCCAGGGCACGCGGCTCCTGTACCGCCGCCTGGTCGACGCGGCCGTCGCGATCTCGGGGCCCGTGGGTCAGCAGCTCCTGGCCGCCGGGGTCCCCGGGCACAAGCTCTCGGTGATCCACTCGAGCATCGATCCCGCCGACGTGACCCTGCCGGATGCCGCCCTGGTGCGCGAGCGCATGCGCGCCGAGCTGCGGCTGGCTGGCGGCGAGCGCGCGCTGCTGGTGATGGCGCGCCTCGACAAGCGCAAGGCGGTCGACGTGCTGCTGCGGGCGCTGACCCTGCGCGGCGCCGAGCGCTGGCGGCTCGTGGTCGCCGGCGAGGGGCCCGAGCGGGAGGCCCTGGTCAGCTTGGCCGCCGAGCTCGGGCTCGGCGAGCGCGTGGCCTTCCTCGGCCAGCGCACGGACAAGGCCGAGCTGCTGGCGGCCGCCGACGCCTTCGCCCTGGTCTCGCACCAGGAGGGGCTCGGGGTGGCTGCCCTCGAAGCGATGGGGGCCGGCAAGGCGGTCGTCGCCAGCCGCGTCGGCGGACTGGCCGAGGCGGTCGTGGACGAGGTCACGGGGCTCTTCGTCGAGCCCGGCGACGTCGAGGGCCTCGGCGCAGTCCTCGCGCGGCTCGGGTCCGAGCCCGGGCTGCTCGAGCGCCTCGGCGCCGCCGGTCCAGCGCGCATCGCCGAGGCCTACCACGTCGACGGCATGGTCGCGGCCTACGACGCCTTGTACCGGCGCTTGCTCACGGCGCGCACCGCGGGCTAGCGACGCGCGCCGACGAATCCTGACGATCGGGTCACGCTTCCGATCATCCTGGATCGGGCCAAGGCCAACCCCTAGGATCGCGGGTGCGATGAGCCTCGTCGAGACCCAAGCACCTCCGCGCCGAGCGACCCCGGCGCCCGTGGAGGCCCCGCGCGCGATCACCTTCCAGCCTTGCATCTACGACCGCGTGCTCGAGCTTCTGCCGGACGACCGGTCCGCCGCGATCCTGGACGTGGGCGCTGGCCAGGGCTTCTTCACGCGTCAGCTGACCGATGCGGGTTACACCCAGGTCGAAGCCTGCGACTACCTCGAGGAGGAGTTCCGCTGCCCCGAGGTGCCCTTCCGCCAGGCGGACCTGAGCGTCGGCCTGCCCTACCCCGACGACCACTTCGACCTGGTCGTCTCGATCGAGGTCGTCGAGCACATCGAGAACCACTTCGTGTTCCTGCGCGAGCTCGTGCGGGTCACCAAGCCCGGCGGCCGCGTGATCGTGACGACGCCCAACGTGATGAGCCTCAGCTCGCGCTGGCACTTCTTCCTGTTCGGCTACGACGACTGCGCGCCCCTGCCGATCAACCCGCACTGCGAGCAGTACTTCCTGCAGCACATCAACCCGATCTCCCTGGCGATGCTGCTCTTCCACTTCGAGCGCTACGGGGCCGAGGTCGTCGACGTGACGACCAACCGGATGCGGAAGGGCTCGCGCATCGCGGGCATCGTGCTGAAGCCGATCCTCCGGTGGGCCCTCCGTCGCAGGCTGGCGAGCCCGCGGCACGCCGAGCGCGCCGAGGCCTCGGCCGTGCACCTGCGCTGGGTGCTGAGCGACGCCAACTTGCTCGGCCGCATCACGATCTGCGTGGCCGAGAAGCGCTGAGCCGGGGGCGCTGGGGCTGGGGCGGCGCGCGCCGCTACTCGCCCTTGACCAGATCGAAGACGATGCTGGTCATGCGCAGGCGGTGGTAGCGCTGGGCCAGGAAGTGGGTGCGCGGGACGAAGGGGCCGTGGCGCAGCACGACGCCGACGTCGCGGGCGAGGCGCGCGAGGAACTGGCCGGCGCCGACGCAGCGGTTGCGCGGGTCGTTGTCGGGCGTGCGCTTGACGTGGCCGAGGGAGTCGTCGATCGGCGCCTCGATGAAGGCGTCGCCGTCCCAGTGCTGGTGGAAGCGGATGTCGGTGAAGGGCGAGGCCTCGGCCAGCTCGCAGAGGTCCGCGGCGATCGGGAACCACACGTGGTCGAGGTGCCCGGGGTCGTGGCCGCGCGCGCGGAACTTGCGGTTCTTCGGGTGGTCGTAGTCGGGCACGGCGAAGCGCGCCACGCCGCCGGGCACGAGCACGCGGTGGCACTCGGCGAAGATCGCGGCGACGACGGCGGGCGGCACGTGCTCGAGGAAGTGCTCGGAGAGCACGCGCTCGACGGACGCGTCCGGCAGCGGGATCGGCTGGGACAGGTCGTGGGCGACCCCGTGGTCGTCGCGCGGCTCGAGATCGACGGCGACGTAGTGGGGGTAGAGGGGGTTGGGATCGCAGTCCCCCGAGCCGCCTAGGTTCAGGCGGATCGGCTGGTGGGTGCTGACTTCGGACCAGGTGAGGGGCATGCCCCGCAAGATGCGGCTTCGGGCAGCTCGGGGCAAGGCTCGTGGCGGCATGGCGGGCCCGGTCGTGTCCGGGCGGGGCTCGAAGATGGACTCGAAGGGGGGGAGGGGAGTAGGATCCGCGCCCCTCGCGGGAGCCCCCGGGGCGGCGCGAGGGGCTCCAGGCATGCAAGCCACCAAGACCAGCGTCCTCGTGGGCGCCTACCGTGACGTCGAAGCGCTCGAGCTGCTGCTCGCCGCGCTGGTCGGCCAGACGCGACTTCCCGACGAGGTGGTGATCGCCGAGGACGGCAGCGATCCCGGCATGGCGAGCTTCGTCGCCGGGCTCGACCTGCCCTTCCCCGTGCTGCACACGACCGGCGTGGACGAGGGCTGGACCAAGAACCGCTCGATGAACCGCGCCATCCGGGCGGCGACCGGCGACTACCTGCTGCTGCTCGACGAGGACTGCCCGCCGCTGCCGGGCTGGGTCGCGGGGCACCTCGCCCTGGCAAGGCCAGGCACGATCCTCGCTGGTCGGCGCGTGGACCTCGGGCCGGGCATCTCCCGGCGCCTGCGCGCGGGCGAGCTGGATCCCGTGGTCCTCGGACGGCGGCTCCTGCGCTCCTGGCGCGCGCTCGCCAAGGACGGGGGGCGGCACCTCGAGGAGGGCCTGGCCTTCCCGCCGGGGCGCTTCTTCCTGGCCCTGCAGGCGCGCCTGCGCAAGAAGGCTTGGCTGGTGGGCTGCAACTGGTCCTGCTTCGCAGCCGACCTGCACGCGATCAACGGCTTCGACGAGGACTTCGACGCGCCCTGCTACGGCGAGGACCTGGACCTCGAGCGGCGCTTTCGGCTGCTCGGCATCCAGACGCGCTCGGCGCGCAACGTCGCCGGGGTGCTGCACCTGTTCCACGAGAAGCGCTTCGACGAGGCCGGGCGCGAGCGCATGCGCAAGCTGATGGAGTCTCGACCCGAGGATCCGCGCTGCGTTCACGGTATCGTGCACCTGGACCAGCAAGCGGCCGAAGGCCACAGCACCCCCCGATGAGCCCAGCCAACCCAGCTAAGACCCCGAGCCAGCAGGCGACCCCGCGCACGACGTGGCGCCTGCTCAAGCCGCACGCGAAGCCGATCATGCCGCTCTTGGTGCTGACGGCGTTCTTGAGCGGTGCCGGCGCGGCCCTGCAGGCGGCGATCCTGCTGCTCATCCGGCCCGTCTTCAACCTGGTCCTGTTCCCCAAGGGCATCAACCCCGACCAGGCGGCCGAGCTGAGCGACGAGGCGGCCGCGATCGGTGTCGGCCAGTACGGCATGCTCGAGGACTACTTCCTCAAGGCGGCGGACTGGCTGGGGCGGACCATCGACGCCGGCTGGGCCCAGGACACGCGCACGGCCTCGCTGGCCCTGGTCATGGTCGCGCTGCTGGTGCTGACCGTCGGGGCGGCGGTCAGCGCCTATGGCTTCAACCAGCTGACCAACCTGGTCAGCCTGCGCATGGTCGTCGACCTGCGCGTGCGCGTCGCCGAGCACCTGATGAACCTGAGCCTGCACTACCACGGCAAGCGCAAGCTGGGCGACCTCCTGTCGCGCATCAGCTCGGACATGCAGGCCACGCTCACGGCCGTCGTGATCTGGTTCAAGGACTTCCTCCAGAACACCTTCACGGCGATCACCTTCCTGGCCGCCGCCGCCTACTGCGCCCCGTGGCTGACCCTGATCATGGTGTGCAGCATCCCGCTGCTCGCGGTGCCGGTCAGCTTCCTCGCCAAGAAGGTCCGCAAGCGCTCGACCCAGAGCCTGACCTCGCTGGGCGCCTCGGTGCAGGTGCTCTCCCAGATGTTCCTAGGCATCCGTACGGTCAAGGCCTTCCGCGCCGAGAAGCGCGAGCTCGAGCGCTATCGCGAGCTGAACGAGGGCTACCTCAACGACTTCATGCGCCTCGTGCGCACGGTCAGCCTGACCCAGGCCTGGACGATCACCTACACGCACCTCGGGCTCGGTGTGCTGCTGATGCTGGTGGGCCTGGGCTCGATCCACTGGGGTCTGTTCACCGACGTGGGCGCGATGAGCGGCTTCTTCCTGGCCAACTCCCAGGCCTACTCGGCGATCAAGCGCCTGACGCGCGCCTTCACCAAGGTGGAGGAGGCCGTCGGCGCGTCCCAGCGCCTCGAGGAGCTGCTCGCGGAGAGCCCCGACGTGACCGAGCCGGAGAACGGCATCGCGATCGAGGCCTTCCACCAGTCGATCCGCTTCGAGGGCGTCGAGTTCGCCTACCCCGAAGGCGAGGGTTCGGCCATCGAACAGCTCGACCTCGAGGTGCGAGCGGGCGAGACGCTGGCCTTCGTCGGCGCATCAGGCAGCGGGAAGTCGACCCTGATGAGCCTCGTCAGTCGCTTCTACGACCCGACCGGCGGGCGCGTGGTCGTCGACGGCCACGACCTGCGCGAGGTGACGCTCGACTCTTGGTGCAAGCAGTACTCGCTGGTCGACCAGTCGCCGTTCTTGTTCCACACCTCGATCGAGGAGAACCTGCGCTACGGCAAGCCCGACGCCACGCGCGAGGAGATCGTCGCTGCCTGCAAGGCGGCCCAGATCCACGACTTCATCGAGACCCTCGCTGAGGGCTACGCGACCAACGTCGAGGCCGCGGGCGCGCGCCGCTCCGGCGGCCCGCGCGGCGGACATCCACGAGTTCGTGTTGTCGCTCCCGAACGGCTACGAGACCGACGTGGCGGACGCCGGCGCGCACCTCTCCGGCGGCCAGCGCCAGCGCATCACGATCGCCCGCGCCCTGCTCAAGGGTGCGCCGCTCCTGCTGCTCGACGAGGCCACCAGCGCCCTCGACACCGAGTCCGAGCGCGGCGTGCAGGAGGCCCTCGAGACCCTGATGAAGGGCCGCACCGTGATCGTGATCGCCCACCGCCTCTCGACCATCCAGAACGCCAACCGCATCGCCGTCTTCGACAGCGGCCGCATGGTCGAGCTCGGCACCCACGCCGAGCTCAGCGCCAAGGGCGGCGCCTACTCGCGCGCGCTCGAGATGCAGGAGTTGGGGTAGCGCACTCCTGCCGCTGGGCAAGCGCCTAGCGGCAGGTCTTCACCAGGCGGCGGGCCCTCGCTGAGGGCGAGCAAGAAGCCAGCTAGGGTCGAGGGACGCGCGAGCCGGGAAACGCGCCAACGGTACCGCATCAAAACGGCGCGTCCGGCCGTCCAACGCGGCCGCCGTGCGGGCGCGCTGGACGGCCGG
>JARGPD010000153.1:8459-10202 GCA_029212845.1 Planctomycetota bacterium | reverse complement strand
GGGCGGGGGGCCGAGGGGCTGCGCGCCTGGGAGGCCCGGTCGGCGGGCGAGGCGAGGCGCGTGCCGCACACCCTTGTAACAGACTTCTGGGGGGGCGGGAAGGTTGCTTTGGGTGAAGGCTGATTGCTTGTCGGTGGATGACTTGATGGGTCGAGGGGCGTCGGTCGAGGGTGCTGGCATGGTGTCCAGTTCAGGGATCTACTTTGATCCCGGGGGCTGTCGGGAGGTTTGGTCTCGCGGGGTGAGCCTTGTGTGCTGGCATTGAGGTGGAGAGGGCTAAGGGCAGGCGCTTTGGTTGGGGCAGCGGAGGCGGTGGTGAAGGTTTGCGGTCCTGAACTGGTGTGACTGTCGGTGGCCTAGGGGGGGCGGGAAAGGAAACGCAGACAATTGGTTGCATGGTTGCGCAAGGGTGCTATGGTGTGGGCATGACGAACGCATCATCCTCTTGCTGCGGGCCTGACCCGTCCAGCGATCTGCTTGCCCAGCTGACCCCCGACCTCTTCCGCAGCCTAGCCGACCCGGTTCGGCTTCAGGTCGTGGCGCGACTGGCCCTGGCGAGCGAGCCCCTGACGGTCAGCGACGTGCAGTCCTGCTGCGGGGTGCACCTGTCGGGGGTCTCGCGCCACCTGAAGCAGCTGCGGGAGGCCGGCGTTGTCGAGGCGACCAAGGTCGGGCGCGAGGTGCGCTACCAGCTCGGCAGGGTCGAGCTCGTGGCGCGCCTTCGCAGCTTGGCCGATCTGATCGAGTCCAGCGACCCCTGCTGCGAGCGGGGGCCGGAGAATTCGTGCTGTTGACCGCAGCGCAACACCCTTCCCAAGACACCCGGATACAAGCCATGACGAATCCTTCCAAGTCCAGTCCGTCCCCTGTCCACGCCGAGATCTCGGGGGCCTACGAGCGCGCCCTCGAGCGATCCAAGGAATCCGGCTCGTCCTGCTGTGGGCCTGGGCCCGCTTCGGGGAATGCCGCCAAGCTCGTCGACTATGGGGGCGATGCGGCGGGGCTGCCCGAGCAGGCGGTGCGCAGCTCCTTCGGCTGCGGCAACCCGCTGGCCTTCGCGGACGTTCAGCCCGGTGAGGTGGTGGCCGACCTCGGCTCCGGCGCAGGGCTCGACCTGTTGATCGCCTCTGACAAGGTGGGCGAGTCCGGGCGCGTGATCGGCGTCGACATGACCGACGCCATGCTGGCCGAGGCCCAGAAGAACATCGAGCGCGCCGGCGCGACCAACATCGAGCTGCGCAAAGGCACGATCGAAGCCCTGCCGCTGGACGATGCGAGCGTCGACTGGGTCATCTCGAATTGCGTGATCAACCTGTCGCCCGACAAGGAGGCGGTCTTCGCCGAGATCGCGCGGGTGCTCAAGCCCGGAGGCCGGGTCTCGGTCTCGGACATTGTCGCCGAGCAGCTACCCGCCGAGCTGCGCGAACACGCGGCCGTGCGCTCGGCCTGCATCGGCGGCGCGATCAGCGAGGCCGAGTACATCAGCGGCCTCCAAGGCGCAGGGCTGGTGGACGTCGAGGTCACCGAGCGCATGGTCTACGACGAGCAGCAGCTGCTCTCGGTCGTGGCCCTCGACGACGCGCAGCTCGAGGGGCTGGGCGAGGACTTCGTGCGCGCCGCTGCGACGGCGACGGCCGGCAAGGTCTGGAGCGCGCGCTTCCGGGCCCAGCGCGCGTAGCCCTCGGCGTGCCCTCCAGGAGGCGGCAGCCCGGCGGTGTCGAACACGCCGGACTGCACGCCGGA
>JARGPD010000153.1:0-8359 GCA_029212845.1 Planctomycetota bacterium | reverse complement strand
CACGCCGGACGTGGGCCATGGTCTGCAAGCCAGGCGACCACCTAGGGAGGCCTGCGGGCCATTCGCCGGACTCTGCACGGGCCATGCGCTTGGGCGGGGAGCAGCACCGCACTGCGGCGGCAACGAGGGCGGGCCATCCCGCGGACCTGGCTATGGGGCCTGGTCGGTTGGGGCTCTGGTGGACCAGGGGGGGCCGAGAGCGTCGCGGGAAGGGCCGCGCGGGGTCGACTCATCACCCGCTCGGCAGCTTCGGTCGGGCGCCGCTCGCTCCCAGCGGTCAAGGCAAGCGCCCCCGGCGTGGACGGGGTCCGCGCCGGGGGCTGCTTGAGGCCTAGGCCGCGTCCCTAGTGGAGCGTGATCAGCTCGCGGTACTTCGGGATCGGCCACAGGTCGTCGGCGACCAGGGTCTCGAGCCCGTCGGCGGCGGCGCGCAGGGCGTCCATGGCCGGGATGAAGGAGGTCCGCGCGACCTCGGCGGCCGCCACGGCGTCGTCGCCGGCGTCGTCCGCCGCGATCAGCTCGCGCAGGGTATCGATGGCCGCCTGCATGTCGGTGATCAGACCGGCGATGCGGCGCAGGTGGCGCTCCTGCACACCCAGGTCGAGGTCGTCGAGGGCCTTGCGGGCGGCCAGGATCGAATCGGCGGTCTTCTTCTGGGCCCGCAGGGCAGCGGGCATGAAGAGCGTCGCGGCCATGTCGACCATGACGCGCGCCTCGACCCGCAGCTTCTCGTGGTAGCCCCCGGCCTGGATCTCGGTGCGCGAGCGCCACTCACGCTCGGACAGGACCTTGTAGCGCTCGAAGAGCGCCAGGTTCTTCGGGGCGTTGAGCAGCGCCAGGGCAGCCGGCGTGTTGCGCAGGTTGAGCAGTCCGCGCCTCTCGGCCTCGAGCTGCCAGTCGTTCGAGTAGTTGTCGCCCGGGAACAGGATCCGCTTGTGGGCCGTGAGGCGCTGGCGCAAGAGGCCCTCGATCGCCACGGCGTCGCGGCCGTCCATGGGCAGCTCCTCGATGGCATCGGAGATCTCGTCCAGGGCCTCGGCCAGGATCGTGTTGAGCACGTAGTTCGGCATCGCGATCGACTGGGACGAACCCAGGGCGCGGAACTCGAACTTGTTGCCGGTGAAGGCGAAGGGCGAGGTGCGGTTGCGGTCGGTGCTGTCGCGGCGGATGTCGGGCAGGGTGTCCACGCCCAGGTGCAGCACCTGGCCGCTGGCGCCCTTGGGGGCCTGCTCGTCGATCAGGTCGTCGATGATCGCCTGCAGGTCGCTGCCCAGGAAGATCGAGATGATCGCCGGCGGGGCCTCGTTGGCCCCCAGGCGGTGGTCGTTGCCGGCGTAGGCGATCGACGCGCGCAGGAGGTCCTGGTGGTCGTCGACGGCCGCGATCAGCGCGGTCAAGAAGACCATGAAGCGCTGGTTCTCGTGGGGGTTGTCGCCCGGGTCGAACATGTTGCTGCCCAGGTCGTCGCCCACCGAGTAGTTGTCGTGCTTGCCGCTGCCGTTGAGGCCGCGGTAGGGCTTCTCGTGCAAGAGGCACTTGAAGCCGTGGCGCTCGGCGGTCTCGTGCAGGAGGTCCATCATGAGCATGTTGTGGTCGCCCGCGACGGCGGCCGGCTCGTAGATGGGGGCCATCTCGAACTGCCCGGGCGCGACCTCGTTGTGGCGCGTCTTGATCGGGATGCCGAGCTTCCACAGCCGACGCTCGAGGTGCTGCATGAAGGCCATCACGCGGTTCGGCGTGGTGGCGAAGTAGTGGTCGTCCTGCTCCTGGCCCTTGGGCGGCGCGGCGCCGAACAGGGTCCGGCCGGTGGCGGCCAGGTCGGGGCGCAGGTCGAAGAGCTCGCGGTTGACCAGGAAGAATTCCTGCTCGGGGCCGATGTTCGAGAAGACGCGACCGGGGCGCGCCTCGCCCTCCTTGCGCAGCAGCTCGAGCAGGCGCCGGGCCGAGCGGTCGAGGGCGGCGTCCGAGCGCAAGAGGGGCGTCTTCGTGTCGAGGGCGTCACCCGTCCACGAGCAGAAGATGGTCGGGATGGTCAGCGTCACGCCGTTGGGGGAGTGGCGCAGGAAGGCCGGCGACGTCGGGTCCCAGGCGGTGTAGCCGCGGGCCTCGAAGGTCGCCCGGATGCCGCCGGAAGGCAGGCTCGAGGCGTCGGGCTCGCCCTGGGTCAGCTCGCCACCGGAGAACTCCAGGATCGCCGTCCCGCTGCCCGTGGGCATGATGAACGAGTCCTGCTTCTCGGCGGTGGCGCCCGTCATGGGCTGGAACCAGTGGCTGTAGTGGGTCGCGCCGTGGGACACGGCCCAGTCCTTCATGCCATTGGCGACCGAGTCGGCGATGTCCGGGTCCACGACCTCGCCCTGGTGGATCGTGCGGCGCAGGCGCTTGTAGACGTCACGCGGTAGGTGCTTGCGCTGTGCGGCGTCTCCGAAGACCAGCTGCCCGTAGGTCTCGGTGATCGAGTCCTCGGTGTAGCGGACGTGTCCCTCAGGGGACCTCTCGGAAGAAAGGTGGGCGACGGCGGCCTGACGGGGGGTGAGCGTCATGGCTTGAGCGGGGGATACTCGGGCCTTGGGGGTTCCGCTTCCAGCCCGTCGGGGCTTGGATCGCGGGGCGGGTTCCGTGAAGAGCCCAGCCGGTAAAGGTAGACTCTAGCTACCGCGTAGACCGGACGGAAGTGTGGACGTCCTCTTCCGTCGCGGGTACACCAAATGGGACCAGCTCCCCCGAATAGAACCATGATCCGACCCCTGCTCCTAGGTGCCCTCGCCCTCGCCCTGACCGGCCAACCCTCCGCTATCGCCCAGGACGCGCCCCCCGTGGAGGCCGTCAACAAGGCGATCGACCTGGGTGTCGAATACCTGATCGGGATGCAGGAGGCGGATGGATCCTGGGGGTCCGACCACGCCTACTTCCCCGGCGACACCAGCGGAGGCGAGACGGCGCTGATCCTCGCGGCGCTCCTGCACTCCGGCCTCAAGTGGGAGCACCAGGCCATCCAGCGGGGCGTGACCTACGTCCGGCAGACGCCTCCCACCAAGTATTACGGGGCCTGCACACGACTCCTGATGGAGGAGATCCTGCTGGCGCGCCAGGACGAGGACCACATCGAGGCGGCCACCGAGCTGATCCTGGACGGGGCCGGTCGCGGCTACTGGGACTACCCCGGCGACCAGCTCGACCTGTCGAACACCCAGTACGCCCTGCTCGGGCTCTGGCTGGCCCACAAGGCCGGGGTCAAGATCCCCGACAAGGTCTACGAGAAGACCATGAAGGTCTGCATGCAGTACCAGCTGCCGGACGGCGGCTGGGCCTACTTCGGCCCGCTCGATGGTGGCGGTGCCCCGAACACGGCCCAGTCCGCGAACGAATACCCGGCGACGGCTTCGATGACGACGGCCGGCATGGCGACCGTGCTGTTCTGCTTCGACGCGCTCTCCGAGAAGAAGAGCAACATCAAGAAGTACCAGAGCGACGTGGACGAGAGCATGGCCGCCGGCCACGCCTGGCTCGACCAGCACATGACCTACGACGAGAACGTCCAGGTCGGGGGCGAGCGCCGGAACCAGACCGACGTCTGGTACTACTACTTCCTCTACAACATCGAGCGCCTCTCGACGATCGCTGACCTCGAGACCCTGGCTGGCAAGAACTGGTACAACGCCGGCGCCGCCGAGCTGATCAAGCGCCAGATGCGCTCCGGCGGCTGGTCCAGCGGGCCAAGCCCCTCGACCACGGACACGGCCTTCGCGCTCTTGTTCCTGAACAAGGCGACCAACAACACGCGCTCGGGGGAGGGCGCGGACCGCCAGCCGACCTTCCTCGCGGTGGAGGAGGGCAAGGAGGTCGACGTCGACCTGCGCATCCTGCCCGGTGTGGGCTGCTACGGCTTCGTGGCCGGCTTCGGCGCATCGGTGCGCGAGCGCTACGCGGTCGACGGCAAGTTCGGCATGCACATCGAGACGGTCAAGTACTTCGTCGACGGCGAGCTCTACAAGCAGTTCGACTACGACGTGACCCGCAGCGCCGCGAACGAGCGCTTCACCTGCCCGCTCGAGCTCGAGCCCGGCCGCCGTCAGATCTCGGTCGAGGTCACCGCCGCGCCAGCGCCGGCGAACCGCGGCGACGAGATCAGCGCCGAGCGCATCAAGCTCAAGAGCGCGGCCTTCACCTTGAACGTCGACTGGACCATGACCGAGGAGCAGAGCCTGGCCATGGACGAGGTCGGCAAGAGCCTCGCCGTGGGCAACCCGCCCGAGGTGTCGGTCTCCAGCGAGATCCCGTTCAACAACCCGAACGAGGCCAAGGGCGGCGTGTCGCTGTACATCGGCGACCGCGCGGTCGACGGCTCGATGGCCTACGGCTGGGTCGCCGGCGAAGAGGACACCCAGCCCTGGATCCGCATGGTCTGGGGCAAGGGTCTCAAGGTCCAGACGGTCGTGTTGACCCCCGCGCGGCGCCTGCCGGTGAACTCCAACATGCGCGCCTCGAACGAGTTCGCGGCGCCCAAGAAGGTGATCCTGAAGATCAACGGTAAGGAGACCGAGCACGAGCTCGGTCCCGACCCGCGCCAGCGCATCGAGCTGCCCAAGGTGACCTCGATCAAGACCCTCGAGATCCGGATCATCGAGACGCACCCGACCGAGGGCAAGTTCACCGGGACCGGCTTCGCCGAGGTCGAGCTCCTCGCCGCCGAGAAGAAGAAAAAGAAGCGCTAGCCCGCCCGGCGAGCATTTCTCTCGTGAACGTGAGGGTCGAGCCGCGAGGTGCGTACAATCGCCGCCTCGCGGCTCCACTCGTGTCGCACCCCAACCTATGACGAATCAAGATCTCGCGGGCGTCGAAGACCCGCTGCGTTTCGAGTACTGCTTCCCCGGCTCCGAGAAGATCCAGCGGGAGGTGGAGCACGATGGCGAGACCCTGCGCATTCCCGTGCGCCGCATCCACGTCTCCGGCGAGCCCGGACACATCGACCTCGACGACACCTCGGGCCCCGAGGACATCGACGTCACCAAGGGACTCGCGCCCCTGCGCGAGCGCTGGGTCGCGGCGCGTGCCTCCGAGGAGAACCAGTCCCAGATGCACTTCGCCCGGCGCGGCATCGTGACCCCCGAGATGGCTTTCGCCGCCGCCCGTGAGGGCATGGAGCCTGAGTTCGTGCGCGCCGAGCTGGCCGCCGGCCGGGCCGTGCTGCCGGCCAACATCAAGCACCCCGAGGTCGAGCCGATGGTCATCGGCCGCGCCTTCCGGGTGAAGATCAACTCGAACATCGGCAACAGCGCGGTGTCCTCCTCGATCGAGGAAGAGGTCGACAAGCTGCGCTGGTCGACGCGCTGGGGCGCGGACACGGTGATGGACCTGTCCACCGGTCCCGACATCCACGAGACCCGCGGGCGCATCATCCGCAACTCGCCGGTCCCGATCGGCACCGTCCCGATCTACCAGGCCCTCGAGAAGGTCAACGGTGTGCCCGAGGACCTGACCCTCGAGGCCTACATCGAGACCCTCGTCGAGCAGGCCGAGCAGGGCGTGGACTACTTCACGATCCACGCCGGGGTGCTGCTGCGCTACGTGCCGCTGACCGCCAACCGCATCACGGGCATCGTCTCGCGCGGTGGCTCGATCATGGCCAAGTGGTGCCTGACGCACCACAAGGAGAACTTCCTCTACACCGGGTTCGAAGAGATCTGCAAGGTGATGAAGAAGTACGACGTCACCTTCAGCCTCGGGGACGGCCTGCGTCCCGGCTGCCTGGCCGACGCCAACGACGAGGCCCAGTTCGGCGAGCTCGAGACCCTCGGCGAGCTGACCGAGATCGCCTGGAGGCACGACATCCAGGTGATGATCGAGGGCCCCGGCCACGTGCCCCTGGACAAGATCCAGGAGAACATGGACCGCGAGCTGGCCGCCTGCCACGAGGCGCCCTTCTACACCCTCGGGCCCTTGGTCACGGACGTCGCCCCCGGCTACGACCACATCACCAGCGCCATCGGTGCCGCCAACATCGGCGCCATGGGCACCGCGATGCTGTGCTACGTGACGCCGAAGGAGCACCTCGGCCTGCCCAACCGCCAGGACGTCAAGGACGGCGTGATCGCCTACCGCATCGCGGCCCACGCTGCCGACGTGGCCAAGGGTCACCCGCGCGCCCGCGAGTGGGACGACGCCATGAGCCGCGCGCGCTTCGAGTTCCGCTGGGAGGACCAATTCAACCTCTCGATGGACCCGATCACCGCGCGCGAGTACCACGACGAGACCCTGCCTGCGCCGGCCGCGAAGACGGCTCACTTCTGCTCGATGTGCGGTCCGCACTTCTGCTCGATGAAGATCAGCGAGGACGTGCGCAAGATGGCGGCGGAGCAGGGCATCTCCGAGGAAGAAGCCGTCCAGGAAGGCATGCAGAAGAAGAGCGAAGAGTTCGCCGCCTCGGGTGGCAAGCTCTACACCGAGGTCCGCTCCAGCGACGCCTAGGTTGCGCGCCAGCCGCACCAGCTCGAAGGCCACGGCCGCCCTCCTGGCGGTCGTGGCCTTCGCGTGTTCCGAGCAGCAGCCCTCCTTGAAGCTGGGACTCGGCGAGCCCCAGGTGCCAGTCCCCGTCGAGGCTGCGAAGCCGCCCAACATCCTGCTCGTCTCGCTGGACACCCTGCGCGCCGACCGGCTCGGCTGCTACGGCTACGACCGCGACACCTCGCCGCTGCTCGACCGGCTGGCCGGCGAGGGCACGCTGTTCCTCGACCTGAGCGCGCCGAGCTCGAAGACCGCCCCGTCCCACATGACGATGCTGTCGGGCATGCACCCCGGCGTGCACGGCGTGCGCAACTGCTACACCGTCGAGAGCCAGGCCGCGAGCGCCGACCTGCCGCTGTTGCCCGAGCTCTTGGCCGAGGTCGGCTACCGCACCGCGGCCTTCACCGGTGGCGGCATGCTCTCGGGCGAGCTCGGCTTCGAGCGCGGCTTCGAGGTCTACGACGAGGCGGGCGGCGGCGCCGAGCGCGTGCTGCCCAAGGCGGGTGCTTGGTTGCGTGACTACGCGGCCACCGAAGGCGCCAAGGACGACCCGGCGCCCTTCTTCCTGTTCGTGCACACCTACGAGATCCACGACCCCTACACGCCCCCGAAGGAGTGGCAGCAGCGCTTCGCCGCGGGCTACCAAGGCGGCATCGACTCGACCCGGATCGAATACCCCCTGGATGCGGCCGAGGCTTGGAAGACGGACCCCGGCTTCTACGACGCGATCCAGGCGCGCTTCTGGGGCGGCATGCGCCCGACGCCGGAGGACGTGCAGCACCTCTCGAACCTGTACGACGCCGGCATCGGCTACACGGACTCGGTGCTGGCCGAGCTGTGGCGCACGGTCGAGGAGCTGGACCTCGACGAGGAGCTGCTGCTGGTGGTCACCTCCGACCACGGCGAGGAGTTCAACGAGCACGGCAAGCTGACCCACAAGACGATCTACCAGCCGGTGCTGCACGTGCCCTTGATCGTGCGCTGGCCAGGGCGTGTCGAGGCCGGGGCAGGCGTCGCGGCGCCCGTGCAGGGGGCGGACCTTGCGCCCTCGCTGCTCGAGCTCGCGGGGCTCACGCCCGAGCCCGTCATGCAGGGGCGCTCCTGGGTCCCGAAGCTGCGCAGCGGCGACGGCGCACCGGTCCCGGTGGACCTGGTCTGGAGCGAGCTCGGCACGCCGGACAACGAGGAGGCGGCCCTGCGCTGGGGGCGCTACAAGTTGATCGGGCATCGCGCCGCGAAGACCCTCGCGGTGTACGACCTGGAGGTGGACCCCGGGGAGAAGGTCGACGCCGCTGGGATGTTGACCGAGGTGACCGGCGTGCTGACCGAGCGCCTGATGGAGCAGGAGACCGCGAACGGTACGCTCGCGCCCGGCTTCCGGACGCAGCCGGTGACGCTCGGCGGCGCGGCCCAAGGCATGATCGACGCCCTGGGGTACACCGGCGACTGAGGGGCGGGGGCGCCCTGTTGCCGCTGGGCAAGCGCCTGGCGGCGGGCATTGCTGGGGGGTCGACTGGCTGCTGCGTCGCGGTCGTCCGTGACGCTCGCCCGCTGGGCACTCTGGCTGCGTGCCCGTCGGCCCAGGCTGGTCTTGGCCTGCGGTCGGCTCTTGCCCTGGTCCGTGCCCGTGGCGCTTCGTTGTCTACTTGTGGAGGCGTTGGGAGTGGGGAGACCTGCGGTCGGCCTTCGCTCGGGTTCCCGTCCGCGGCTCCTCGCTGCCCGCTCGTGGGAGCGCCGGGGGAGGGGCGACCCGTCGGGCGGCTCGTCCTAAGCGGCTGGCGGTTGTGGGCCCCTCGCGGGGTTGGGGGGCTTGGGAGTGGAGGGGAGCGGCGAGCGCTCTCGAGGGGGCGCCGCT
>JARGPD010000152.1 GCA_029212845.1 Planctomycetota bacterium | reverse complement strand
CTAGACCGTCTTGCTGAACAGGTTCTTGCCCTTGCCCTCGTGCTTCTCGCGCCAGTGGACGTCGAAGCACATGGCGAGGTTGCGGATGAAGAGCTCGCCCTCGGGCGTGGCCTGGATCGCGTCGTCGTCGATGGTCACGAGGCCGCTCTCGGCGTAGCCCTCGAGGCGCCGCAGGTCCTCGGCGAAGGTGGCCTCGAAGGCGAGCCCGAACTGGGCTTCGATCGCGCGCCGGTCGATGCGGAAGTTGCACATGAACTGGTGGATCACGACCCGCCGCAGCTTGTCGTCCTCGGTCAAGAGCAGGCCCTTCTCGATCGGCAGCTCGCCGGCGGCGACGGCGTCGCGGTAGGTGCTGAGCTTCTTGAGGTTCTGGACGTAGGCGCCCTGCAGGTCGCCGATGCCGCTGATGCCGAGGGCGATCACGTCGTCCGCGGGGATCACCGCGTAGCCCTGGAAGTTGCGGCGCAGGTCGCCGCGCGCCTTCGCGAGCGAGAGCTCGTCCCCGGGCTTGGCGAAGTGGTCCATGCCGATCGGCTCGTAGCCGGCGCCGAGGAAGCACTCGCGCACCAGGCCGAACAGCTCGAACTTGGTCGCCGGCGAGGGCAGGTTGTCCTCCATCAGCTTGCGCTGGTGGCCGCGGATCCACGGCACGAAGGCGAAGCTGTAGACGGCCGAGCGGTCGGCGCCGAGCGCGATCACGGTCTCGACGGTCTTCTCGAAGGTGTCCGGCGTCTGGTGCGGCAGGCCGTAGATCAGGTCGACGTTGACCCCGCCGAAGCCCTTGCTGCGGGCGTGGTCGATGATCGCGGCGGTCTGCTCGACCGACTGCACGCGGTTGATCGACTCCTGGACGATGTGGGTGAAGTCCTGGACGCCCAGGCTGATGCGGTTGAAGCCGTGGTCGGCCAGCACGTCGATGTGCTCGGCGCTGGTCACCCGCGGGTCGACCTCGACCGCTAGCTCGGCGCCGGGCGCGGCCTCGAAGTGCGAGAAGAAGCGCTTCATCAGGCGGTCGAGCTGGGCCGGGCTCTGGTAAGTCGGCGTGCCGCCGCCGAGGTGCAGCTGGCTGACCTTGCGGCGGTTGGGCAAGCGGCCGGCGATCATGTCGATCTCGGCCTCGATCATGTCGACGTAGGGCGTCGCCTTGGTCTTGTCGGGCGAGATGATCACGTGGCACCCGCAGAAGAGGCAGCGCTCCTCGCAGAAGGGCAGGTGCATGTAGACCGACAGGGGCTCGTCGCCGAGCTGGTCGGCGAGGCTCAACTTCTCGGCGTAGACGTCGGCGGTGAGCTCGTCGTTGAACTCGACCGCGGTCGGGTAGCTGGTGTAGCGCGGGCCGGGGCGGTCGTACTTGGCCAGCAGCTCGGCGACGCGCGCGCGGTCGGCGACCTGGCTCCTTGGGGTGCTCATGCGGAGTGGTGCTCGCTGGGCGTGCCGGCCTCGGCGCGCAGGGTCTCGATCAGGGCGGCGACGCTCTCGAGCGGCGCGCCCGGCATGATGCCGTGGCCCAGGTTGAAGATGTGGCCGCGGCGCGGCATCGCGGTGATGAAGGCCTGGACCGCGGCGGCGGTCTTCTCGGGGCCGGCCAGCAGGATCGCCGGGTCGAGGTTGCCCTGCAGGGCCTTGGTGCCGGTCTCGAGGTTCGGGCCGGTGTGCTCGCCGAGCTCGGCGCGCAGGGCGACCAGGTCGTTGCGCCAGCAGAGGGCCAGGCCGTCGGAGGGCAGGTCGGCCATCTCGCGGGCGAGGTGCGGCGCGTCGTTGGCGAAGAAGATCGTCGGCACCCCGGCGTCGCGCAGGTGCGTCAGGAGGTCGATGATGTGCGGCTTCACGTGGGCGCGCCAGTCGGCGAGCGAGAGCAGCCCGCCCCAGGAGTCGAAGACCTGGACGGCGTCGCAGCCGGCCTTGTGCTGCTCGACGAGGTAGCGCGCCGAGAGCAGGGCGATCTTGGCCATCAGCTCGCCGAACACCACCGGGTCCTCGGCGAGCATGGCGCGCAGCAGCGGGAAGCCCTGCTTGCCGCGGCCCTCGACGAGGTAGGCGGCGAGGGAGAAGGGCGCGCCGGCGAAGCCGAGCAGGGCCTGGTCGGCCTTGAGCTGGGGCTTGATCAGGCGCTGGGCGGCGGCGACCTCGGGGGCGATCTCGGGCCCGCTCGGCACCACCAGGGCGCGGATCTCGGCGGGCGTGTTGATCGGGTCCGCGATGATCGGACCGGGGTCGAAGCGGAACTTCACGCCTAGGGCCGAGGCCGGCGTGATCAGGTCGGCGAAGGTGATCGCGGCGTCGAAGTCGAAGCGCTTCATCGGCATCATCGTGACCTCGGCGGCCAGGGCCGGATCGGCGCACAGCTCCTCGAAGGTGTAGCGCTTCTTGAGGGCGAGGTACTCGGGCAGGAAGCGGCCGGCCTGGCGCATGATCCAGGTCGGGCGGCGGTCGGTCTCTTCGCCGTGAAGGGCGCGCAGGAGGAGGGGTTTCATGGTTCGGACCGGGTCTCTTCGTCGATGGTGAAGCGGTAGCCGACGCCGCGCTGGGTGTGGAAGTGGCGCGGTGCGTCGGGCTCGCGCTCGAAGCGCTTGCGGAGCCGCACGATGAAGTTGTCGATCGTGCGCGTGGAGGGAAAGATCTCGTAGCCCCAGACCTGCTCGAGGATGTCCTCGCGCGAGACGATCTCGCCGGTGCGGTCGGAGAGGCACTTGAGGATCAGGGCTTCCTTGTGGGTCAGCTGCTGCTCGCTGCCGTCCCAGGAGGTGCCACGGTAGGTCTTGAAGTCGACGCGGTTGCCGCCGAAGGCGATGTCGGAACTCTTGGCCGAGCCGTCGGGCGGCGTCGCGTACCAGCTCTTGCGGCGCAGGATCGCGGTGATGCGCAGCAGCAGCTCGCGCAGGGCGAAGGGCTTGGCCAGGTAGTCGTCGCCGCCGACCTCGAGCCCGCGGATGCGATCGTCCTCGCCGCCCTTGGCGGTCAGGAACAGGATCGGCACCTGATCGCCGGCCGCCCGCGTGCGCTCGCAGATCGTGAAGCCATCGACCCCGGGCAGCATCACATCGAGCAGCACCAGGTCCCAGCCACCCTCGCCGATGCGGCGCAGGCCCTCGTCGCCGTCGGCGGCGATCTCGGCCTCGTACCCATCGAGCAGCAGGTTCTCGAGGATGCCCTCGGCCAGGGACTCCTCGTCCTCGACCACCAGGATCCGCTGGGTTCTAGTTCTCGCTTCGCTCATCGCTGGCGGGCCGCCTCCGCGCGGTCCCGGTCGGGTCGCCACCATACGGTGAAGGTGGCGCCATGGCCCTCGCCTTCCGAAGTGGCCGCGATCTCACCGCCGTCGAGGGCCACGAAACGCCGCGCGATGTGCAGGCCGAGGCCGGCACCCTTGGTGCGCCGCAGCATCTCGCTGCCGGCGCGGAAGAACTTGGCGAACAGCTGCTCGGCCAGCTCCGGGTCGAAGCCCAGGCCGTCGTCGACGATGTCGAGGCGCACGCGCTGGCCGTCGCGGCAGGCGCTCACCCGGACGCTGCCGCCGCCCGCGGCCTTGACGCTCTTGAACGCGTTGTGGACCAGGTTCGAGATGACCGACTGGGTCGCCGTCGGGTCCGCGCGCACGACGAGGTCCGCGGGGACGTCGAGCTCGATCGCGACGCCGTTGACGCTGCCGAGCTCGAGGATCGGACCGACGGCGCGGTGGGTGACCTCGGCCAGGACCAGGCGCTCGGGCGAGAGCTGCATGTGCCCCTCGTCGAGCCGCGCGGCGTCGAGCAGGTTCGAGACCATCGTGTCGAGGCGCTCGATCGACTGCACCATCCGGTCGGCGATGCGCCGGCGGCCGGCGGCGTCCGGGTCGCGCGGGATCAGGGTCTCGGCCGAGAGCTTGATGCTGGCGAGCGGGCTCTTCAGCTCGTGGGAGACGGCGGCCAGGAAGTTCTGCTGGCGGCGCAGCAGCTCGGTGCGCTGGCGCAGGGTCACGCCGATCAGCGCCAGGGTCGACAGCAGCACCAGCACGAAGAAGCCGCCCTCCCACAGGTAGCGTCGGCTGCGCGACGCCTGGTCGAGCTCGAGCGCACGCTGGCGCAGGGGCGAGACCGTCGCCGCCCCGCCGCTGGGGATCTCGACCGCCGGCAGCAGCTCGGCCACCTCGACCGGGTCGAGCCCGTACTCGACGATCAGCCGCGTCGCGACGCTGGCCTCCTCCTCGTACAGCTCGATCACCTCGCTCGTCATCGTGTCGGAGAACGAGAGGTGATCGATCATCCACCAGGCGACCATGCCGAGGCAGGTCACGAGCAGGATCACGAAGACCAGCTGCACAGGCAGGCTGGTGCGGAGGTTGGAGGAGTTCACGGGTGCGCGCCGGCTCAGGCGCTGGCCAGGGCCGCCGCGAGGCGTTCGGAGAAGAGGTCGAGGTCGTCCTCGGTGTGGGCGAGGGAGAGGAAGCCGACCTCGTAGGCGCTCGGCGCGAGGGACACGCCGTGCTGGATGAGGTGCGTGAAGATCGGGCGGTAGCGGTCGGCGCCGCCGGCGTCGATGGCCTCCGCCGAGCGCGGCGCGGGCCCCTCCTGGAGCGACATCCAGAAGATCGAGCCCTGGCGCACCAGGGACCAGCCGCGGGCCTCGAGCTGGGGCGCGACGCGCTCTTCGAGGCCAGCGCCGAGCTCCTCGAGCCGCGTCCAGCCGCCGCCGGCCTCCAGGGCGTCGAGGGTCGCGAGGCCGGCCGCCATCGCCAGGGGGTTGCCGCTCAGCGTGCCGGCCTGGTAGACCGGGCCGAGGGGCGCGAGCAGCTCCATGTCCTCGCGCTTGCCGCCGAAGGCGCCGACCGGCAGGCCGCCGCCGATGATCTTGCCGAAGGTCGCCAGGTCGGGCTCGATGCCGTACAGCTCGGCCGCGCCGCCGGCGGCCAGGCGGAAGCCGTTGATGACCTCGTCATAGATCAGCTTGGTGCCGTGCTGGCTGGTCACGCGGCGCACCGCGGCCAGGAACTCCGGCGTCTGCTGGAGCAGGCCGTTGTTGGCCGGCAGGGGCTCGACGATCACGGCCGCGATCTCGTGACCGCGCTCCTGGAACAGGGCCTCGAGGGCGGGGATGTCGTCGAGCGGCAGCACCAGGGTCTTCTCGGCGATCGCGGCCGGCACGCCGGCCGAGGCCGGCTTGCCGAAGGTGACCAGCCCCGAGCCCGCGCTGACCAGGAGGTGGTCGGCGTGGCCGTGGTAGCAGCCCGAGAACTTGACGAAGTAGTCACGCTCGGTCGCGCCGCGGGCGAGCCGGATCGCGCTCATGGTCGCCTCGGTGCCCGAGGACACGAAGCGCACCTGCTCGAGGCCGGGGTACATCGAGGTGACGCGCTCGGCCAGGAGCTGCTCGGCCTCGCACGGGGCACCGAAGGTGGTGCCCTTGGCCGCCGCCTCGCAGATCGCCTGGTAGACCGCGGGGTGCGCGTGGCCGAGGATCAAGGGTCCCCAGGACTGGACGAAGTCGAGGTACTCGTTGCCGTCGACGTCGAAGGTGCGGCTGCCGGCGGCGCGCTGCAGGACGGGCGGGTTGCCGCCGACGGCGGAGAAGGCGCGCACGGGCGAGGAGACCCCGCCGGGGATGACCTTGCGGGCGCGCGTGAGGATGTCTTGGGATCGTGCTTGGGAGCTCACAGCCAGCCTCCTTGGAGGGCTTCTCGTGCGTGGTAGGTGATCAGGATGTCCGCGCCCGCGCGGGCGAAGGCGTGCAGGTTCTCGGAGACGACCGCGGCCTCGTCGACCCAGCCGCGCTCGGCGGCCGCCTTGACCATCGAGTACTCGCCGGAGACGTTGTAGACAGCGACCGGCAGGTCGGTCATGCGCTCGACCTCGGCGACGACGTCGAGGTAGGCGAGGCCCGGCTTGACCATCAGGATGTCGGCGCCCTCGGACTCGTCGAGGACGACCTCGCGGCGCGCCTCCCAGCGGTTGCGCGCATCCATCTGGTAGGTCTTGCGGTCCTTGGGCACGCTCGCGTCGCTAGACGGGGCCGAGTCCGCGGCGTCGCGGAAGGGACCGTAGTAGGCCGAGGCGTACTTGACGGTGTAGGACATGATCGCGATGTCCTCGAAGCCGCCCTCGTCGAGCTCGTCGCGGATCGCGTCGACGCGGCCGTCCATCATGTCACTGGGCGCGACGACGTCGGCGCCGGCCTCGGCATGGGCGAGGGCCATCTTGGCGAGCAGCTCGAGGCTCGGGTCGTTCCGCACGACGCCGTCCTCGACCACACCGCAGTGGCCGTGGTCGGTGTAGGCGCACAGGCACACGTCGGTCATGACGTTGAGGTCGCTCCCGAACTCGGCCTTGAGCGCGGCGACCGCGAGGGGCACGGCGCCCTCCTCCGAGCCCGAGCTCGTGCCGCTCGGGTCCTTCTCGTCGGCACCGGCGAGCCCGAAGAGCAGCACGCTCTTGATGCCGAGCTCGAGGTCGCGGCCGACGGCCTCGACCAGCTGCCTGCGACCGTAGCGCGTGATGCCGGGCATCGACGCGATCGGCTCGGAGGCGCTGTCCTGGTTCAGGCAGAAGTGCGGCATGACCAGCTGGTCGGCGTGCACGCGGTTCTCGGCCACGAGGTTGCGCAGCACCGGCGAGCGGCGCAGTCGTCGCGGGCGGTGGGTCATCTGGAAGTCGCTGGACATGGTTCGCAGGGAGTCGGGTTGGCGGAGGATCTAGAGGTGCGCCGAGGTCAGCTGTGCAGGCTAGCGAGGGCGGCTGTGACGCCGTTGAGGTCGGGGCTGGCCGCCTCGATCACGGGGCCGAGGCCGGCCGTGCGCACGGCGGCGCTGGTCGTCGGCCCGAGGGTGACGAGCGGCAGGCCGCTGGGCACCGCGCGCAGGTTGGTGAGACCCTCGAGGGCCGAGGGGCTGCCGAGCACGACGGCGTCGAGCCCGGTCAGCGCGGGTCGCGCGGGCCCCGTGGACCCCATGGACCTGGCGGGCTGCGCGGGCAGGGTACGATAGACGGTCACGCGCCGGACGGTGTGGCCCGCGGGCTCGAGCAGGCGCTCGAGGTCGCTGCCGGCGCGGTCGGCGGCGGCGAGCACCAGCTGGGTCGGACCCTCGAGCTGCTCGAGCAGCTGCTCGGCGAGGGCGGCCATGGTGCCGTCCGTGGAGACGAGCGGTGCGGGACCGGGCCGCTCCGCCTGCACGAGCCGCGCGGTCGCGGCGGCCAGGGTGGCGGGCCCGACGCAGGCGAGGCGTGCGGGCAGGTCGACGTCGTGCTCGGCGACGGCGTCGACCGCGCGCCGCGAGCCGAGCACCAGCCAGGCCGCGCCCTCGCAGGCGGCGGCCAGCTCGGGGCCGGCGGGCAGGCGCACGGACGCGATGCAGGCGAGGGCCTCGACGCTGGCGCCACGGCGCTCCAGCTCGGTGGCCCAGGCGCGGTTGTCCGCGGCCGAGCGCGTGAGCAGCACGCGCAGGCCTTGGAGCGTCCGGGGGTCCGAGGGGAGGGTCATGGTGGTGGGCATCCGGGGCGCGAGGTCTAGGCTAGGCCGAGGCCGGCGAAGGCCTCGCGGGCGAGGGTCGTGGGGTCCTGACCGGTGCTGCGGGCGCGGCGCACGATGCCGTCCATCTCGAAGACGGCCAAGAGCTCGAGGCTGCCGTCGTCGGCGCCGGCGAGCGGGCGACAGTGGGCGCCGAAGGGCGCCTCGCAGCCGGCCTGGACCCGGGCCAGGAGCTCGCGCTCGGCGGCCACCGAGCGCATCGAGTCCGCGTCGTTCAGGGACCCGACGGCGGCGCACGCGAAGGCGTCGTCGCCGCGGGTCTGCAGGGCCAGGGCGCCCTGGGAGGCGGCCGGCACGAAGGCCTCGATGCAGAGCGCGTCGACGACCAGCCCATCGAGCTCGGGGGCCTCGTTCTCGCCGCGCTCGGCGGCCTCCCGGAGGCGGTTGAGGCCGGCGGCCGCGAGCACGATCGCGTCGTACTGGCCCTCGCGCAGCTTGCGGATGCGCGTCGGCACGTTGCCGCGCAGCTCGCGACAGACGAGGTCGGGCCGGTGGCTGTGGATCAGGGCCTTGCGGCGCGCAGCCGACGTGCCGATCACCGCGCCCGGATGCAGGGGCAGGGAGGGCTCGCCGGTGACGTGCACCGGACCGCGGGTGAGCAGGAGCTCGCCGGCGTCCTCGCGCCGCGGCACGGCCGCGATCACCAGGCCTTCTGGCGAGACCGACGGCAGGTCCTTGTAGCAGTGCACCGCGAGGTCGAGCTCGCCCTCCATGAGCGCGGTCTCGATCTCGCGCACGAACACGCCGGGCGGGCCGATGGCGGCGAAGCTGCTCTGCTTGTCCTGGTCGCCGATGGTCTGCTTGGCGATCACCTCGACCGCGTAGCCCGCCGCGGTCAGCTGGCGGGCGATGTCGCGGGCCTGGACCATGGCGAGGGCCGAGCCGCGGGTGCCGAGCTTGAGGACTCGGCCCTCGCTGGGCTCGCTCGGGTGGGTGCTTTGCTGGGTCATGGCTGGGTGCGGGCGCGTGGTGCGTGCGGACGGCGATTCATGGCTGGGGTGCGGGCGGCTCGCCGCTCTGGGCGCTGCCGGGTGCGTGCGGAGTGGAGTCGGGTGCCTGGCCGTTGCCGCCCTGGCGGGCCTTGCGCTCGCGGGCAGCGAGGGCGAACTCCTGGGCCATCTCCTTGTCCGCGCGCGCCAGGAAGGCGTCGACCGCGGCGGGGCCGGCCACGCGCGAGACGCCGCGCAGCCCGGTGCTGGGCAGGTGCGCGAAGCGGCCGGCGAGCTTCTCGGCGAAGTGGATCACGGCCGCGCGCTCGGGCTCGGCCAGGCCGCTGAGCTGCGTGTCGAGCAGGCGCTCGGCGCCCTGGCGCGCGACCTTGCGGTAGCGGCGCTGCAGGGCGGACACGAAGGGCGCCACGTGCTCGTCGCCGAGGCGCGCGCGCAGGCGGTCGAGGGCCGCGTCGATCTCCTCGCGGGCCGCGGCGGCCTCCTGCAGCCGGCGCTCGCGGGTGGCCTCGGCGGCGGCGATGATCTCGTCCATGCCGATGCGCTCGATGCCGAGGCTCCTGGCGACGGCGGGGTCGACGTCGGGCGGCACCGCGAAGTCGATCACGAGCGGCGGCTCGCCGGAGGGGGCCAGGTCGGCCAGCCGGGACAGCAGCTCGGCACCCAGCACGGCTTCGGGTGACGCGGTGGCGGTGACGATCACCTCGACGGCGGGAGGCGTGGCATCGAGCTCGTCGAGGGACAGGCAGCGCTCGGCGCCGACGGCGAAGGCCTCGGCGTTGGCGCGCGTGCGGTTGGCGATGACCAGCGCGGCGCCCTCCCCGCGCAGGCTGAGCGCGCAGCGCTCGTTCATCGGCGACACCCCGACCAGCAGCACGGGCGCGGCGGCGCGGGTCAAGTCCGCTGGCCCGGCGGCGCGCGCGAGGCGCTCGCGGACCCTGTCCAGGGCGATCTCGGCCAGGGACGTGTGGCCCTCGTCGAGGTGCGCCTCGCGGCGGATGCGGCGGGCCAGCTTGAGCGCCTCTTCGATCAGGTCCTCGAGCCGGCCGCCGTGGTTGGGCACCAGGTCGACCTCGAGCGCCAGGTCGAGGGCGCGCCGCAGCTGGCCGTTGATCTCGGTCTCGCCGACCTCGGCCGAGTCCAGGCCGGCGGCGACCAGGAACAGGTGCTCGGCCGCTCCTTCGCCAGCCCAGGCGCGCAGGTTGCGCTCGGCCTCGCCGGGCTCGGGCGCCTGCCCGCACAGGGCCTCGAAGGCCAGGCCGCGTAGGGGGCCCATGGCGCTCGGGTCCTGCACCCGGAAGTACAGCTCGACCCGGTTGCAGGTCGCGAGGTAGACGAGCTCGTCGACGCCCATGGCGACCTTCAAGGCCGCAAGGCGCTCGGCCTCGACCTCGCGGTCGAGGGTGAAGCGCGCGAGGGCGTCGGGCCCGCCCTGCCTCCAGGAGAGGCCGATGACTCCGAGGTCGTCCATGGTGCTTGGCACAGTCTAGGACCCATCGACCCGATGCCTGTCATGGGACGGTCACGTCCCATTTCTTTGTGCCGTTGGGCGAGTCGAAGGCCCGGAAGAGCCAGCCAGAAGGCACACCCAGGCCGGGCCCCTGGCCGCGCCGGGCCCCGATCCCGGCGGTCGATGGTGAGCTCCCACCCGGGACGCTCCGGTGGCGTTCTGCAAGGGGGCAGCGGACCTTTGGGATGGCCGTTGCGCGGGCTTCGCAGAGAGGTAGGACATGCGAGCGAAGCCGCTCGCCCCGAACGCCCTGGAGGTCACTCATGCTCGCACCCGCGCC
>JARGPD010000151.1:2461-10450 GCA_029212845.1 Planctomycetota bacterium | reverse complement strand
GTCGTCGCCGCCGAGGAGATGACCCACATCATCAACAAGCGCGACTTCCGCATGGCCGGGCTCTTCGCCGACGGCGCGGGTGCCGTCGTGCTCGAAGAGCTCGACGTCGACGAGAAGTTCGGCTTCGAGGCCTTCTACCAAGGCTCGAACGGCGCCGCGGGCAAGGCCCTGCGCGTGCCCGCTGGCGGCACCGCGATGCCGCTGACCCTCGAGCGCATCGCCACCGGTCAGCACTACCTGATCAGCGACTTCCGCGACGTGTACCCCTTCGCGGTGCAGACCACCGCCAACTGCATCACCAAGCTCGTCGAGCGCGCCGGCCTGACCGTCGAGGACATCGACTGGGTGATCCCGCACCACGCCAGCGCCAACATCATCGAGGACGGCATCGGCCAGGCCGGCATCGCGCCCGAGCAGGTGCTGATGGCGATCGACCACACGGGCAACACCTCGAGCGCCAGCGTGCCGACCGCCATGGACGAGTACGCCCGCGCGGGCAAGTTCCAAGAGGGCGACCGGATCCTGCTGCTGGCCCTCGGCGGCGGCATGGCCTGGGGCAGCACCTGCTTCCGCTGGATCGGCCAAGAGTCGATCGACGCCGCGCGCCGCTAGGCCCGACCGGTGCGAGCGCCTAGAGTGGGCCCCATGACAGCCCACCTGCTGCTCCGCCCGCCCCTGCCCCCCGGAGCCACGGTCGAGGCCTCTCCGCTCGCGCCCGGCCGGATCGCGAGCAGCTTGGCCGCCGATCCCTGCCCCGACTTCGGCCGAGAGCACCCCAGCTGATTCCCATGGCCAAGAGACCCGAGCCTGCCGAGACCTTCACCCAGCGGGCCGGCCACGTCCGCGCGCGCCTGCACCCGCGGGTCGGACCCGAGCTCTATGCGGGCTGGCTCCAGGACCCCGCGCAGCTCGTGCCCGCGGGCTCCGGCACGACCTGGCGCGGCCCCTCTCCGGACGGACGCTGGTTCGTCAAGCTGCGCCCCGGGCGCAAGGGTCGCCGCGCGCTCGAGCACTCCCTCGACGTCGGGCTGCTGCTCGAGGACGCAGGCGTCCCGGCCTGCCTGCCCCTCGCGCTCTTGCGCGCCCCCAAGCTCGGCGCTCCCGAAGCCACCTGGCTGGTCAGCGAGCTGCTCGAGGGTCGCGACCTGGACCTGGTGCTCGCCGAGTCGGACGAGCCCCAGCGCCGTGCCCTGGTCGCCAAGGTCGGCGAGCTGATCGCCGAGCTGCACGTCGCCGGCTTCCGCCAGCGCGACCTCAAGGCCCCCAACCTGATGGTGGTCGAGGGCGGCTCGGTGGTGCTGGTCGACCTCGAGGGCATCCGCCTGCGCAACGGCGGCATCGGCCGGCACCTGCGCACCAAGGACCTCGGGCGCCTGGCGGCGAGCTTCCTGGCCCTGGACCTGTGCGAGGGTCCCGACTCCCTCTGGCGGCAGCTGGTCGCGCGCTACCTCGAGCGCTGTCGCGAGCTGGGCGAGGTGCCCCTCGCGGACCTCGACGAGTGGGAGGCGCGCAGCCTCGGGCGCGGCCGCGCCAAGGTCACCCGCAACGCCAAGCGCGGCCGCGTCCTGCGCTAGCCCCGCCCCAAGACCGACGGTACGGAGTCGCACACCATGCTGTCGATCTCGCCGCCGCCCGCGCCAGTCGTCCCGGCGCCGGACGGGCCACACGCAACGTGCTCGGCTACGAAGCCGCCGGCACCCCGAGGCGCGCGGCGGCGTCCGCGATGCGCGCCAGGGTCGCGTCGAGGCCCAGGAGACCGATGATCTCGAACAGGTCCGCGCCGCCCGGCGCGCCGGTCAAGGCGCAGCGCAGGGGCTGGAACAGGCCGGGGATCTTGAGCCCACGCTCGGCGACCCAGGCCTTGGTCGCCTCGGCCAGGTCCGCGCCTTCGAGGGCCTCGCCGGCAGCGCCGCGGGCCGCCAGCCAGGTGGCAAAGGCGGCCAGGGTCTCGGGGGCCGCCGCGTGCTTGCGGGCGCCCTTCTCGGCCTTCGGGTCCCAGACCAGGCCAGCGTCGTCGGCGAACAGGTAGCCGATCCAGTCGGGCAGCTCGGAGTACAAGCGGAAGCGCTCCTGGTGCGCGGCGACGGCCCGCACGAGCCAGTCCTTGCGCGCATCGAGCTGCTCCAGGGTGGCCAGCCCAGCTGCGACCAAGAACGGCGTGCAGCGCTCGGCCAGGCGCTCGGGGGTGTCTCGGCGAACGTACTCGCCGGCCATCCAGAGGAACTTCTCTGGGTCGAAGATGCTGCCGCCCTTCGAGACGTCGGTCGGCTCGAAGTTGGCGATCAGCTCGTCCACACCGAACAGGTCGTGCTCGCCGTCGAGGGCCCAGCCCTGCAGGCACAGGAAGTTGAGGATCGCCTCGGGCGGGTAGCCCTTGTCGAGGTAGTCGATCAGCGCGGTGTCGCCGGTGCGCTTGGAGAGCTTCTTGCCGTCGGTGCCAAGCATCAGCGGCAGGTGCCCATAGATCGGCGCGTCCAGGCCGAGGGCCTCGAAGAGCAGCACCTGCTTGGGCGTGTTGGTCAGGTGCTCCTCGCCGCGCAGCACGTGGGTGATCTGCATGTCGGAGTCGTCGCACACGACCACGAAGTTGTACGTCGGGGTCGCGTCGGCGCGCACCATGATCCAGTCGTCGACCTCGGCGTTCTGGAAGGTCACCTCGCCGCGGATCAGGTCGGTGAAGCGCGTCTCACCTTCAGGCACGTCGAAGCGCAGCACGGGCTCCTCGCCAGCGCTGATCTTGGCCTGGGCCTCCTCCTTGGTCAGCGCCTTGCAGCAGCCGTCGTAGCGCGGGTTCTCCTTGGCGGCCATCTGCGCCTCGCGCAGGGCCTCGAGCCGCTCGGAGGGGCAGAAGCAGCGGTAGGCATAGCCGGCCTGGAAGAGCGCGGCCGCGACGCCCAGGTAGCCGTCGAAGCGCTCGGTCTGGCGGTAGGGGCCGTACTCGCCCCCCACGTCGGGGCCCTCGTCCCAGTCGATGCCCATGCGCGTCAGGCCGTCGAGGATCGCGTGCTCGTACTCCTTCTTCGAGCGCGTCGGGTCCGTGTCCTCGACCCGCAGGACGAAGGCGCCGCCGGTGCGCCGGGCAAAGGCCCAGTTGAAGAGCGCGGTGCGCGCGCCGCCGATGTGCAGCTGGCCGGTCGGGCTCGGGGCGAAGCGGAGGCGGGGCTTGTTGGGGGCTGACACGGGCGGGGCTCTGGGCTGGGGGGACGGACGAGGGCCGAGAGGATAACCGAGTCGCCGCGGCGCCGCGTGCCCCTCGCGCCGCAATCAGCCGTTGCGCGAGTCGTAGCGCGTGCGCGCCCGCAGGATGCCGGCCATGTGGGCGTCGCCCCAGGCGGTGATCGTGCCCAGCAGCGGGACCAGGGAGCGGCACAGCGGCGTCAGGCTGTACTCGACCCGGGGCGGGATCTCGTTGTACTGCTGGCGCTTGACCAAGCCGTCGCGCTCGAGCTGGCGCAGCTGGCCGGTCAAGACCTTGGGGGTGATCCCGTCGAGCAGGCGCTTGAGCTCGCCGAAGCGGCGCGAGTCGGCCTCGAGCCACCAGATGATCGAGCCCTTCCAGCGGCCCCCCAAGAGGTCAAGGGTCTGGCCGATGCGGCAGGGCTCGGAGATGCGACGGCGATTGGCTGCGGTCATTGCGGGAGGTCTTGCTTACGGTGTCCTGACGTGGCTAGTGGCGCTGGGAGCGCCTCGCCCCAAGTGTAGCCCAAGGGAGAGCTAGTACCCAGGAGGACACTACTTGCCCTGGGATACTAAGCGCCTGAGAATGCCCCCATGAAGAGCACCCAAGAGAACCGCGGACCCGCCCTCGAGGTCCACCGCGCCGCCGACCGAGGCCGCGCCGACTACGGCTGGCTGCAGGCCAACTACAGCTTCTCCTTCGCCAGCTACTACGACCCCGCTCGCCAGGGCTTCGGCCTGCTGCGCGTCCTGAACCAAGACATGGTCCTCGGCGGCGGCGGCTTCGCGACCCACGGCCACCGCGACATGGAGATCGTGACCTTCGTCCAGAGCGGCGAGCTGGTCCATGAGGACTCGATGGGCAACCGCGGCGTGCTCGGGCCCGGCGAGGTGCAGGTCATGTCGGCCGGCACTGGGATCCAGCACTCCGAGGCCAACCACAGCGCGACCGAGCCCCTGCACCTCTTGCAGATGTGGGTCGTGCCCGCCGAGGACGGCACCGCGCCCCGCTGGGAGCAGCGCCTGTCGCCGGACTCCGAGCGCCTGGGACGCATGACCCAGCTGGTCGGCCCCCACGCCGAGGCCCGCGAGGGCCTGCTCACCATCGGCCAGGACGCGCGCCTCTTCGCCACCTTGCTCGACGACGGCCAAGGCTCCGAGCTGACCGTCCCCGCCGGCCGCCGCACCTACGTGCACGTCGCCCGCGGCGAGCTGCGCCTCGACGGCCTAGCCCTCGCGGCCGGCGACGGCGCCAGCCTCGAGGCCGCCGGCCACGACCGCGTGCTCACCTTCGAGGGCGCGGGCTCCGACCAACCGGCCGACGTCGTCGTCTGGGACCTGCCCTGAGCGAGCCTCCGCCGAGGCCCGCCACCACCCATCATCGAGCCCCCCACCCCACCATGTCCGACCGCACCGCAACCACCGCCGTCCCCATCCACCCGCTACTCGCCGCCCGCTGGAGCCCGCGCGCCTTCGCCGCCACACCCGTGACCGACGAGGACCTGACCGGCATGCTGGAGGCCGCCCGCTGGGCGCCCTCCTGCTTCGGCGCCGAGCCCTGGCGCTTCGTCGTCGGCGTCGCCGGCCGAGGCCCTGGTCACGCAGCCATCGCCGCCAGCCTGGTGGACGCCAACCGCCTGTGGGCCGAGCGCGCCCCCGTGCTGCTGCTCACCCTCGCCCAGGAGAACTTCGACTTCAACGGCAAGCCCAACGGCTGGGCCAAGCACGACGTCGGCCTCGCCATGGGCCAGCTGGGGGTCGAGGCCACGGCCCGCGGTCTGGTCCTGCACCAGATGGGCGGCTTCGACCCGGCCAAGGCCCGTGAGCTGCTCGGCATCCCTGACGGCTTCGTGCCGGTCGCGGCGGCCGCCATCGGGCATCCCGGTGAGGCCAGCGACCTGCCGGACGAGCTCGCCGAGCGCGAGCGCGCTCCTCGCAGCCGCAAGGACCTCGGCGAGGTGGCCTTCGAGGGCCGCTTCGGCGAGCCCTACTGGGCTTACGCTACCCGCCCGGCACCTGCTCATCGCAGGGGCCGGGCGGCTCGCCTTGGTCCGTCGAAGCAGCTGTGCCTAGCGCGCAGCCAGCCCCTCGAGGCCGTACTTCTTCGGGCCGATGTACTTCAAGTTGCAGCAGCCGTTGCAGCCGTCGAAGACCTTGAACTCGCGCGTGTCGCGACGGAACTTCTTGAACTCGGGGCCATTCCAGACCTCCTGCAGCGTCTGGTTGCGGGAGTCGCCCACGCGCAGGTAGAAGCAGGGCGAGTAGCGACCGTCGGCGGTCAGCTGCACGCGCGACCACGGGCTCTCGCAGACGTAGTCCTTCGAGCTCAGGCTGCGGTCGTCGGTGTAGTGCCGCACGAACTCGTCGATCGGCAGGCCGGGAGGAGTCAGGCGGATCTGGACGTTCAGCTTCTTCTCGAGCTCGTAGGCCTTGATCAGCTGCTCGCGCAGGAACTCGGGGTCGACGCCCTCGGGCTTCTGCTGCGGGATGCGCAGGCGGTCCTCGGTCGGGTACGAGATCAGGTTGGCGGAGTGGCCGACCAGGTCGTGCTCGGCCATGAAGTTGACCAGGTCGACGCCCAGGTCGTCGGCCATCTGCATGAAGTCGACCATGCCGTGGATCGTGTCCTTGGTCACGACCATCTTCATGTTGAACTTCGGGAACTTCTTGCCCGACTCCTTGCGGAGGCGCACCAGGTTCTGGATGCCGTCGATGGTCTTCTGCCACGAGCCCTTGCGACCCACGACCTCGTCGTGGCGCTCGGGGTCGGTGCCCTCGAGGCTGATGCCCACGAGCACGAGGCCGTTCTGCCACGGGTGCTTGGGCGCCAGCTCGACGTAGAGCTCGGCGACCTCGGGCTTGATCAGCGCGCCGTTGGAGATGATGTGCGTGCGGTGGTCCTTGGAGGCGTAGGCCAGGATCTCCTTGAAGTCCTTGCGCGCCAGGGTCTCGCCGCCGCTGAAGGTGATCAGGCGACCCTTGGGGAACTCGTCGATCGCCTTCTTGATCTCGTCGGTCGTGAACTCCTTCACGGGACCGACGGTCTTGACCTCGCCCTTGATGATGTCGAGGTACTGGCAGAAGTTGCACCGCAGGTTGCAGCGGTACGTGACCTCCAAGAACATGTGGATCGGTTGGAACGCACCCCCCTCGCGTGACACGACCCGAGGGATCGCGCCATGGAGCTGGACCATCTTGGAGAGGGCGTTGCTGAGATTGATCATTGCGAGGAGGAGTGTGGCTGGATGGGGCCGAACATGGATACAGACGTGCTCTAGAGTCTAGCCCCCTTTCGGCCGTTGGGCGGGTCTACCTCTCCCCATATTGGGACTCCAACCGAGGACCCCGAAGTCCGGATGTCCGCAATCTCGGGGCGCCTCGCTTGGACTCGGGTCCGTCGAGTCTAGACTCTGCCCCATGACTGAACTTGGCAAACAGGACCTGCTGGACCCGAACCTGCTCGCGCGACTCCCGAAAGTCGCCCTCCATGAACACCTGGACGGCTGCCTGCGGCCCTCCACGATGCTCGAGCTGGCCGCCGAGGTGGGCTACGAAGGCCTCCCCGAGAGCGATCCGGAGGCCCTCGCCGAGTGGTTCTTCCGCGGCGCCGACCGCGGCTCGCTGCCCGAATACCTCGAGGGCTTCGCCCACACGATCGCGCTGATGCAGTCGGCCAGCGCCCTCGAGCGAGTCGCCTACGAGTTCCTCGCGGACCAGGCCGCCGACGGCGTCGTCTACGCCGAGGTGCGCTTCGCCCCCCACTTCCACACCAGCGGCGAGCTCGGACTCGATGCGGTGATGCGCGCCGTGCTCGACGGCCTCACGCGTGGCGGCAAGGAGCACAACGTCGGCTGGGGCCTGATCGTCTGCGCGATGCGCAACGGCCAGCCCGACTTCTCCGAGGACATGGCCGAGCTGGCCCTGGCCTACCGCAAGCAAGGCTGCGTGGGCTTCGACCTCGCAGGTGAGGAGGCCGGCAACCCGGCCAAGACCCACCTCGCTGCCTTCCAGCTGGCCAAGCGCCAGAACTTCAACATCACGATCCACGCCGGCGAGTCCTTCGGCCCGGCCTCGATCTGGCAGGCCCTGCAGTACTGCGGGGCGCACCGCATCGGCCACGGCACGCGCATCGTCGAGGACCTCGTGATCCACGACGGCAAGGTGCTCAAGGTCGGCGACCTGGCCCAGTACATCATCGACCACCGCATCCCGCTCGAGATCTGCCTGTCGAGCAACGTGCACACCGGCGCGGCCAGGTCGCTGGCCGAGCACCCCTTCCCGATCCTGCACGAGCTGGGATTCCGGCTGACGCTCAACACCGACAACCGGCTGATGAGCAAGACCACGATGAGCAGGGAGTACGCCCTCGCGGTCGAGCACTACGACCTGACCCTCGACGACCTCGAGACCCTCTCGATCAACTCGATGAAGTCGGCCTTCGTCAGCTACGAGCAGCGCTGCCGCTACATCTTCGAGCGCATCAAGCGCCCCTTCGCCCTGCTGCGCGCCCAGCTGAACCTGTCGCCGCGCAAGGGCTACGAAGGCTCGCCCGACGGCATCGACAACGGCGGGAGCGCGGGCTGATGGCGGCCGAGGTCGAGCGCCTGCATCCCCTCGCCTTCCACGGCACCGTCGAGGTGCGCAGCCTCGCGAGCGAGGTGCTCGACGGCGGTCGCTTCGGCGACCCGACAGAGCGCCACCTCTACACCTATGTGCCACCCGGTGACCACGGCCCGCTGCCGGTCGTCTTCCTGCTGCCAGGCTTCACCGGCGCGCCGACGAACTTCCTCGAGGTGCACGCCTGGAAGGAGG
>JARGPD010000151.1:0-2451 GCA_029212845.1 Planctomycetota bacterium | reverse complement strand
GGCCCGCCGGCCCGCCCCCGCCGGCGGCGCGCCGCCGTCCGGGCGCGGGGGGGGGGGGGGGCGGGCGGGGGGGGCGCCCCCCCCCCCCCCGGGGCGCCCCCCCCCCCCCCCCCCCCCCGCGCTGCTCGTCATGCCCGACTGCTGGACGCGGCTGGGCGGCAGCCAGTTCGTGAATTCGACCATGCTCGGCCGCTACACCGACTACCTCGTCGAAGAGGTCGTGCCGATGGTCGACGCCTGCTACGCGACCCGGCCCGGTGCGCGCGGAGTGGTCGGCAAGAGCTCGGGCGGCTTCGGCGCCATGCACCTGTGCCTCGACCACCCGGGCGTCTTTCGCGCCTGCGGCTCGATCTCCGGCGACGTCGACTTCGAGCTCGGCTACGCGGCCGAGTTCCTGCCGGCCCTGCGCGGACTCGTCGACCACGGCATGGACCCCGGCGCCTTCCTCGACGCCTTCCTCACCGACCCGACGCTCCGGGGCGACGACCACGCGGTCCTGTCGATGATCGCCATGGCGGCCTGCTACTCGCCGAACCCCGCCAGTCCGCTCGGCTGCGACCTGCCCTTCGAGCTGCACACCGGCGAGCGCATCGACGCTGTCTGGCAGCGCTGGCTGGCCTTCGACCCGCTGCAGCGCATCGAGGCACCGGCGGCCCAGGAAGCCTGGCGCTCGCTCGAGCTCCTGCACCTCGAGTGCGGCCTCAAGGACCAGTTCCACCTGCAGTGGGGCCTGCGCAAGCTGCACGGCCGGCTCGACGCCCTCGGGATCCCCCACGACCACGTCGAGCATCCCGGCAGCCACTTCGACATCAACGACCGCTACCCGCCGCTGATCTCCAAGGTCGCCCGCGCCTTGGCTCGCTGACCGAACGCCGGCCTACCGTCGCCTTGCCCTGCCTTCCCATGCGCCTCGTCCTCGTCGCCCTCCTCGCTTCGGCCTGTGCCGCGCCCGCCGGCCTCCAGACTGCCGCCGAGCCCAGCGGCCCGCCCAACATCGTCTACATCCTGGCCGACGACCTCGGCTATGGCGAGGTCGGGGCCTATGGCCAGGACAAGATCCGCACGCCGCACATCGACCGCCTGGCCGCAGGCGGCATGCGCTTCACCCAGCACTACTCCGGCGCCCCCGTCTGTGCGCCGTCGCGCTGCGTGCTCCTGACCGGACGCGACCTGGCCCATGCCGAGATCCGGGGCAACAAGGAGGTCCAGCCCGAGGGCCAGCACCCGATCAGCGCGGGGCTGGTGACGATCCCCGAGCTGCTCAAGACCGCCGGCTACCACACCGCCGCCATGGGCAAGTGGGGCCTCGGCCCGGTCGGCTCGAGCGGCGACCCCAACGCCCAGGGCTTCGACCTGTTCTTCGGCTACAACTGCCAGCGCCAGGCTCACACCTACTACCCCGATCACCTCTGGCGCAACGGGGTGATGGTGCCGCTGCCCAACGACGACATCCCCGGCCACGCCAAGCTGGCCGAGGCGCCCGCCGCCGAGGCCTATGGCGCCTACTACGGCGACGCCTACGCGCCCGATCTGATGATGACCGAGTGCGAGGCTTACCTGCGCTCCGTCGCGCCCGGGGCCAAGGCGGGCGACCAGCCCTTCTTCCTGTACCTGCCCTTCGTCGAGCCGCACCTCGCGATGCAGCCGCCCGCCGAGCTGGTCGCCACCTACCCCGCCGAGTGGGACGAGGCGCCCTACCTCGGCACGCGCGGCTACACCCCCCACCCGCGCCCGCGCGCCGGCTACGCGGCGATGATCACCGACCTCGACCAGCACGTCGGCGACGTGGTGCGCCTGCTCGAGGAGCTCGGCCTCGCGGAGAACACCCTGGTGATCTTCTCGAGCGACAACGGCCCGACCCACGACGTGGGCGGCGTCGACACGACCTTCTTCGACAGCGCCGGCGGCCTGCGCGGCCGCAAGGGCAGCGTCTACGAGGGCGGCCTGCGGGTGCCGATGATCGCGTCTTGGCCGGGCCGCATCGAGCCCGGTTCGACCACGGACCACGTGAGCGCGTTCCAGGATGTGCTGCCGACGCTGTGTGAGGTCGCCAGCGTGACCGAGCTGCCGCCGACCGAGGGCATCAGCTACCTGCCAACCCTGCTGCAGACCGGCGACCAGGCCAGCCACGGGTACCTCGCCTGGGAGTTCTTCGGCTACGGCGGCCAGAAGGCCGTGCGCATGGGCGACTGGAAGGCCGTGCGCCGGGAGACGCGCCGGGACAGTCCCGGCGCGATCGAGCTGTACGACCTCGGCTCGGACCCGGCCGAGTCCTTGGACGTCGCCGCCGACCACCCCGAAGTCGTCGCCGAAGCCGAGCGGCTGTTCCGCGAAGCGCGGCTGACGAACCCGACGTTCCCGCAGCCGCTCTACGACGTTTAGGGGCGCTCTGTTGCCGCGGGGCAAGCGCCTGCGGCGAGGCTGAGGCGGCGCTCTGTTGCCGCGGGGCAA